>JAKBGP010000228.1 GCA_021833045.1 Thermoplasmata archaeon | reverse complement strand
CAGTGATGAAAACCACCAGCAAATCCATGGTAAGACATGTGTATGACATTTAAATTATTATCTATTCAACAGACTCAGTAAACAATGTGATGGCTGTATGCAAAGAGTTGTGTCTATTCTATATTCCCTATTGGAAATAATCTAACTTAACATGTTGGGGTATTACTATTTATTTATACGGCTCATAGAGAGATTATGGAACGAGAATATTCACCGGACCTATTATTTATTGAGTTAACCAAAGCGTGCGATTATTCCTGCATACACTGCAGGGCCTCTTCCATTAGCGAAGTCAGTCCGGATGAGATGAAAGGTTATGAAATCAGGAAGTTACTTGAAAACCTTACATCATCAATGGAGCGAATACCACACGTTATCTTTACAGGCGGTAATCCATTGCTTCATCCAGATTTCTCAAGTATACTTATGGACGCTGAAAGGTTGAGAATGGGTTTTTCCGTGAGTCCAGCTGCTGGAGACTTCTTGACTGTAGAACAGATATTCAAGATGGAAGAGTATGGGGTAGGTTCCATATCTCTTTCTCTGGATGGAACTCCATCAACGCACGATCACATAAGAAACAGGAAAGGTTCATTCAGGAAAACTGTAGAACTGGCCAACTTAATTAAATCAGAAGGGATCAGGACACAGATAAATACCACTATAATGGAGAGAAATATAATGGACCTTCCCTTTATATTTCACACATTAAGAGAACTTGGTATAAACATTTGGGAACTGTTCTTTCTCATTAAGACTGGGCGAGGAGTAGGGGAGGAACCTATCTCTGCACAGGAAATGGAAGATGTGCTCAAATATCTGTACATGCTAAAGGTGGCGGGGTTCTCCATAAGAACTGTTGAGGCTCCAGAAATTAGCAGGATAGAAATAGAGACCATTAGAAAGGGGTATATGGAAGGTGGTACACTACTGAATGCACTGGCAGTAGAAACAAGAAAGCTCACCGGCCTTGATATATTTGATCTTGAAATACCTGAACAGTATAATCCCAGACGAAGAATCAGGACACTCTTTATTTCTTCTACCGGTGATGTTTCAGTTTCAGGTTTATTTAACCTGTCCATTGGCAATGTGAGGGAGCAGAACCTAATAGACATCATACGAACAAGTCATGTTCTAAAGGATATCAGCGATTCTGGTCGTCTCTTGGGAAAGTGCTCATCCTGTGAATTCAATGGTGTGTGTGGAGGATCAAGGGCCAGGGCATATATAGAAACAGGAAATTTTCTCGAATCAGATCCATCATGTGCATATCTACCTCCAAACACCATAAGAGAGATCAGATAAGTAAATAAAATTGAGTTCAGTAATTATATTCTTTTACCTTTGAAATCAGGCTTATATGCCTCACTGATATGGGGCATAGAATTCATTGAAACAATCAGGTAACGATACTATAAGCATTTTCCGGAGGAACGGTATTGCCGTTGTAGCCTCAAATCAGTTTATAAGAGTATTTGCCAGATCTCAAATGTGGATTTTTCTGCCTCTCTATCTTCTTGAGATCAGACATGTACCATACATCATAATCGGTCTTGTAGTATTTCTTATGGCTATATCCTCACTGCCATTAACACTGGTCGCTGGTGGTCTCATAGATAAGAGAGGTGCCAGATCTGTAATTATCGTATCAAATATTTTCCTTGGTCTACTCCTTCTTTCTCTAACCTTACTGATTTTCGAAAATAGCAACCTCTATCTCATTTACCTGGTGCTGATCCTTAGTGAGCCACTTATGAACATAATAGGGGCTGCAGACAATGTGATAGTTTCGGATAATTCATCAGTAGCTGAAAGAAACTCTGCATTCAGCATTGTTAGAATCCTTCAGAACCTGGGGTTTTCACTGGGTCCAGCCATTGGAGGATTTATTGCAGGCATAGGTTATGGCTATATATTTCTCCTCACCACAGTTTTCTCATTCTCAGAACTGTTTATTTATGCAAAATTCCTGAAAAAGCAGCAGAAAAAAGGGGAGAGTGAAAAGGATGATACGGTTAACATGAAGCCAGACATCTTCAAGGCTTTCAAGGATAGGCCATTTTTCATTGTTGCAATTCTTATTTCATTATTTTACCTGATTCTTGGTCAGTGGGGAACAACGCTCACGTTCTTCTGGAAGGGATTTGACAACATGTCTGATTTTGATATAGGATTACTCTATTCTGTTAATGGGGTTGTTGTGACTCTTGGACAGCTTCCAGTAAACAGGCTTCTGAGTAAGATGGAGGATATCACCAGGATCAACCTTGGTTATATTGTGTACCTCTTTTCATTTTCACTTTTGCCATTCTTCAGGGGATTCATTTTCCTTGTTTTGGATACCATATTAATAACTATGGGTGAAAATATTGTTTCCCCGTCAATCAGCACTGTCATAAGCAGGATCGCACCGGTTAATAAAAGGGGACAGTATTTCACATCATTTCAGGTGCTTACCGGTATGGTTACACCAATTGCACCTGTACTCGGAACATTCTTTCTTACAGTATTCTCAGCTGATCTGGGATTGATATGGTATCCCTTTACCATAATAGGCACCATATTCTTCCTTTCATTTATCCCACTGTGGAAGAAAGTTAACATGAGGGAGCACAATAATTAGCTTCTCTGCTTCATGACAGAAACTCCCAGTGGAAGGAATATTAGCGCGATTATACCGAGGATTATCCAGGAAAGATCTGCGTTAACAGAGAACAGATAACCGAACAGGAATGTAATAACAGATCCGGTTGCAATTTGAAGTGCATTCATTATTGATATGCCAAGGGCTACAAACTGTTTTTCGGTTTCTAATTTCACAACGTATGAATATTCAAGTGAAAAAATTATGACGCTTATGCTTCCACCAAGTACTGCCGTCAGAAACAGGTAGTATGAAAGTCCAAAGAACTGGAGCGCCAGAACTGCAGAAATGAATATGACAAGTGATGGAAGTATAACTGATGCCCTCTTGCTTGAAAAGTAGGCAAATAAAACCATTCCCAGGAGACCTGCAAATAGAGATAATGATCCTATGAAACCGGATACAGGCCCGCTGAAACCAAGATTCTGAGCGAAGGGTTGCAGGTATTCTTCGAAAGTAAAATTCAAACCCCAGTAGCCAGCCAGAGACATAGAGAGAAGCAGTAATGGGCGTGATGTGAGCCTTCTATACACATTCTTTCCAAATTCATTCCTTTTACCACTCTTTGTACTCAGGTCCGGAATAAGGATGAATGAGACAACTGTGAGAATTAGTGTTACCACACCTCCGGCTGCCAGTAGGTTCTGCCAGGAGGTATACTGGAGAAAGTACGCAAATCCCACAACACCGAACCCACCTCCCACAGAAAAAGCGGTGTTAAATGCTGCAATATTTCTGCTTACATTTCTTTCATCTATATCATTGAGAACTGCAATTCCTGATGAAAAAAAGAATGCAGATCCAAGACCAACAACAAATCTCGTTACAAGGAAAACGGTGAAGTCTGGAGAAATAAGTGATGTAGTGGCGGCTACAGACATAATTGCCATACCTGTCAATGCGGTGTTTTTTGACCCAATTTTAGACGCTACAAGTCCTGATGGAATTTGAAAAAGTCCGGTACCTATAAGAAACGCAGAAAGAATGAGACCGGAAAGTGCTGAACTTACACCATATGTGGAGGTTATATTGAATAACATTGGTGATACATTGTACCAGTTCATGGAGTACAGAGCCCTGAGGCTTAGAAGAAGGATAATACTGTTTCTTCCACTTAACTTATACAGTTCCTATCACCTTCATCTAAGTCCAAGTCTTTCCTGAACTTTCCTTATGCCTGTTCCATACTGAGCCGCTTTCTTTCCCCTGGTGTATATGGATTCCGGGAGTCCTGATATCCTGCCTGCTTCTCTTATTATCAGTTTATTATTTCCGTCACCAAGATGAACCTTTCTGTCCATGGTACTGAAATATTCTGGAATCCCATTTTCCAGATAGGGAGTTATTAGCTTCTTACCGAAATATTCAGCAATTTTGTTTTCTCTGGGAAGTGTTATCT
>JAKBGP010000227.1 GCA_021833045.1 Thermoplasmata archaeon | reverse complement strand
TTGTGATCTCATCCATTTTATATTTCCATCTGAAGATGACCGAGGACCGGTCTATTTCCTAAAAATACTGATGTGTCCTATTCTATAACCCCTCAATGATTTTTACCCTGATCTCACGGAGTATTGTTATTGCAAGTTTGCTGAACAGCATCTCCACAATATTCAGCCATGATCCATGCTTTTGCGTGAAGACAAACTGAAATCTGTTAGGCACTGTCGAGATATATTCCGGGATACGTATCGAACATGCTCAATATTGGAATTGCAATCCTGTTTTGCACTTAAAAGTTTGAAGATCCCTTTTTTATGGTAAATATAGAAAGAAATATTACTAGGGTTCCAAATATACTTATTATCATGGATGTGTCAGAAACTAAATTGGCAATATTGATTGATGCAGATAATACCCCTTATAACTCCATTGACAAAATACTGGATTATTCCTACAAGTTTGGTAATATTATAATAAAACGAGCATATGGTGACTGGAGCACCACCACTTTAAAAGAATGGACTGCGATATTCAAAGAATATGCCGTAAAGCCAGTGCAACAATTTCAATACACTAAAGGTAAGAATTCCACCGATATTGCAATGGTGATAGATGCGATGGATATTTTACATTCAAAATTTGTAGAGACGTTTATTCTAGTTACAAGTGATAGTGATTTCACAGGACTCGCAATTCGAATAAGAGAAAATGGATTAAAAGTTATAGGTATTGGAAGAAAGACTGCACCAGCATCATTTGTTAAAGGTTGCGAAGAATTTATCTTTATAGAAAATCTTGCATCACCACCAGAAAAAGTCGGAAAAGTAGCACTGCAAGACATACAAATTACTGAAAGCAAAATTTCAGAAGGTCAGGAACTCCTACGTAAGGCAGTTATGAACACAGCAGATGAGAACGGAATCGTACTTGGATCAAATCTTGGCACAATGCTATTGAAACTTGATCCATCTTTTTCACCAAAAAATTTTGGGTGTAAGAACCTTTCTAAATTTATAGAACATTATCCTTCGATCTTGCAAAATTCTAATAACAAGTCAGAGAAGGTTAAGAAATACAAAGTAATAGACACAGATTTAATTTAGTTGGTTCTTTACCCAATTAAGTGGGAAAATAACCCTTAATTAGTATCAATTTCATTAGTATAAAGAAAATAAAAAAATTCATTTTAAAAGATACCTATTCTTCATGAGAACAACAGCTATTTTCGTTTATAATTTAACATGATAAAAATTTAACCAATTTCACTTATTACCCTAGTAAATTGGAGAAAAGGATTGCCATAGCTAAGATGTCATTCGGAGTATTACCCTTCCAAAAGATATAGCGGATAAACTGAATGTATACGAATCTGAACATATTGGCTTTTTTAAGAATAACAGAAAAATCATGATAAGGAAGAATTGCTGAAGCCTCTTTATGCGATAGAAAGTATATTATTCTCTTAAACTCTATAAGAAATATGGAAAATGATGACTTCGTGGAAAAAATCAAAGAGTTTTACACATTCTTGACGGATGAAACCGGACATAATGAATCGAACACAATATATCTGAAATTATTTTCAAAACTCCAGATTCAAATCGAGGGATGGTTCAGAGGTGAGTTAATGACTTATCTAGAACGAAAAAAAATTGAGATGAAAGTCGAAAATAGGGAAGTAAGGATAAGTAATACAGAGAGAAAAAAGGTTGATCTGAAAATTAAAATCAACAACAGATATTACTGGATAGAGTTAAAGCATATCCTTGTTGGCTCTCAGGGAAATAATAACAGTAATAATTATTGCATAAATTTTTATTTTAACAAGAATACATACATTGATAACGATATTCAAAAGCTTAAAAAAACAGAAGACAAGGAACCCGATAGTGATGTATCTAGATACTGCCTTGTTTTCCTGTCCACGAACAATGAAGGCAAAATAGCGAAAATAGAATCTAAAAAGGATCTTGATTCCAAAGTCAATGAAGAGTTAGAGAATAGACAATATAAATCAAGTGTCGAATTGATACATTGTGATTATGAACTTGCTTTACATTTCGGCTACTTCCTTCTTAAAGTTGAAAAATGATGTCCTGAAAGATAATTATTTTTCACTCTAACACCCTTAACGAGATAAGATGAATCTTTCACGATTGTAATATATTTTAAACGATGAGGTATGATAGTCTACTGCCCCGATAGAGTCTGAGCAACCGTCTAAGAGATTGAGAACTTAAACAGGATCGAATAAATTAATCGAACCAAAATGACTGGTTTTATTCTGATAGAAATGTATTCCAAAAAGAGATCCTTAACTATATAAACGGTGCTAAGTAATCAGCTTTGGGACAATATTATTTCAGGAACAGTTCCCTGTAGTCTATTATCATCTCCGGGTTAGTACGCCTCAGGTAGCTGTACTGCCTGAGGTTGTGCATGTTGATCTTCAGTATCTCTTCTGTTTTCTTCCTCTCAGGCAGCTTCTTCCTTATCTTTGCAGGCATCTTTCTCTTCATCATTGAGTTAACAGATTCAGATATGGATCGCATGTGGTATTCCTCCAGCCATTCCTGAGGATTACCCATGAATTTGTACATCATCAGTTTCCATGATTCCACTCCTTTTGCACGGAATGTTGCATTTGTCTTTGGAAGGAAATATGGTGTTATGCCGTATCCTTCCACAATGGAACAGATCTTCCTGTTGGAATATAATGCATCTCCAAGCATCATCTCCATCTTTGGGCACATACTTACGGTATGTGCCATAATATCTGGAAACATGGACAGTTCTCCTATGGAATGATCATCAGTTGTATACAATCCGGAAATAATCTTGGTATGTACTCCTGTTGAGAAGGAAGAATACTGGAAGTCATGCTTTCCCTTTGTATACGGGAATGCGTCGGATTCCTTTCCATCTTTATTCTTTTCTTTCTCCATTCTCTGCTGGCTTCTCTTCGATTCGTAATTCACCTTCATGGTGTTTGGATCACCTGTTCCATCTGTGGAGAATATCTTCTCAAGAGGATTGCCTGCTTCATTCATGATCCTCAGAACCTCGTCAAGGATCTTCTCTGTCCTTTCAGGATCATATCCTCTTTCGATGGTCTTGTATGAGAATTCGGATGATATGCCAAGTTTCTCTCCGAACAGTCTCAGGAATCCTTCTGCGATCCTGTTAGGCATTCCAAAATATGCCTGCATGAGCATGACCTTCAATATATCCTGAGATGGTACAGGGGGCCTTCCCGGGCCTTTCTTCTTCTCCGGTATACGGGAAGCTGCAATATTGACCACATCCCTTATGGTTTCCAGTACATCTGCGATCTCATTCACCTGTGCCTGATCATACTGGTGCCAGTTCCTGTTCTTTTCCTCCCTTTTCTCATAGGGAAAGGTTTTGTCTCTCACAGACTTCACGAGATTCCTCAGGTCTTCGGCAGTCTTCAGGGCCATGAATATATATGACAAACAGGTTTAAATAGTTATGTGGACTATTCCACATAATGAACGGAACAATGATCCTTTTTCATTTTCCCGAAGGGACCGACCATGGAACTATAAACAAGTTCATGCAGAAATTCTATGGACAGGATTCAACATCATGGAAGGGAAAATACGTGTACCACAGGCATGGTTTTCTTGAGGGCATACCTCACAGAAAACTGCTTAGAGGAGTCATAATACTCAGGAACGAGGATGTACAAATGGTACTTGATTTCCTCGGGCAGTATTCTCTAACGCTACACGTGAGGGAAGTGAAGTTAACGGAGGATGATGAAAACATTCTAAGGGAGACCCACTAATAATATTGTCCCAAAGCGTAAGTAATCTGCATATACAATATGATCGATTGCGGACTAACTGTTTAACGTAATCTTACAAAAAAACTAAACCGTATAAAGTATGGGACCGTTGAGATTTGAACTCAAGTCACCAACACCCCAAGCTGGTAGGATACCAATCTACCCCACGGTCCCTTTGCACTGATATATGTTTAAAAATCAGGAGAAAGGCATTATTTCGTCTATGAGTTCTATGTGAGATAGAATCAT
>JAKBGP010000226.1 GCA_021833045.1 Thermoplasmata archaeon | reverse complement strand
AATCATAAGCAGGAAAAAAACCAAGCTGATTGCTGGAGTAGACACTATGCTGATTTTTTTCAATATTGCTCTCATTTTTATTCTGGTGCCCCCAGAAGTACTGGGGACGAGCGAATATTCTATGGGGCCATTTGGAGCGGCATATGCAATGTTAATATCTGGCATTGCGTCATTCATAATTTACAGGATCATTGTATCAAGGATGGAAAAAATTTCATTCAATATTCGAATATTGAAACAGGCATTACCTGCAGGTGTTCAGGCAATATTCATAATATTCATTGAAACTATCACTGTTCCAAAGAATATATTGATACTGGGTGGGATTACAGTTCTTTCAATAATAATCTATACACTGATAGCACTCCTGATTAAGGAAACATCTATTGAAGACCTTATCAGGATTGGAAAAAATTTCATTCCGGGAAATATAAGAAAGAGATTCAGGGAAGAAGAGGTTGAAACAAACGAAGAATTCATGAAATTTACTGAAGAGTGAAACAAACATCTGTCAAATCTATGATATATTTGTATACATATTAAAAAATATTTAAATACAAAGTAATAATATAAAATCAATCAATGAAAAGATTTTAGAGAGGATAGCTTATGTTACTGAATTCTACTGAACAGATCGAGATAATTCTTGAAAAGAATTACCCGGGACATGCAAAAAGGAATATAGAAATTCCTGAAGTCTCAATTTATTCTATGTTCAAGGAATCAGTAAGAAAATATAGTGACAGAGATGCGATTATTTTTCATAACGGTAAATTCACATATTCCGAACTTAATGATAATGTTGAAAGGGTGTCATCAGGGCTTCATGGAATGGGATTGAAAAAAGGGGACATGGTCGGTGTTGTCGTCCCCAATATGCCTGAATATGTTATTTTACTAATGGCATGCACAAAATTGGGCATAGTACCTGTCAATATCAATCCCCTTTACACATTTAATGAAATCAATACTGTGGTTCAAAACACAAAGTTAAGAACTATATTCACTTATCTCGATTTTCTTCCAAGAATTGTTAATCTTTTTCCACTTGCGGTTGACAGAATTGTAATCATCAGGGATTCTAACTCTTCAAGGATTACATACAATTCTATTCCGCTAATTAAAAATTTGGTGGAAAGGGGACAATTTCCTAAAGACAGTAACATTCTTTCTTTCGAGAATTTGGGTGAAGGATTGCCTCCTGTTCCCGAAGAAAAAATTGACTCAAGAAATGACAGAGCATTTATTCAGTACACAGGAGGTACCACAGGTAGGCCAAGAGCGGCACTTATTTCACACTATAACGTAATGTCTAACCTGTACATTGTGGACGAATGGGCAAAAAATTTATCAAAAACAGATATAGTATTCATATCGGCGGTACCCTTCTTCCATGTTTATGGGTTGACAATATCCCTTCTTCTGCCTATTTTTATTGGTGCAAAAGTCTACATTATAATGAATCCTTTGGACAGTGAACATATAATAAAAATTATTGAGAAAAATAATAATGTTGTGTATCCAGCTATTCCTGCGCTGATCAATTTACTCATTACAGCTGCATCCGGGAAGAAAATAACACCTGGAGGTTCGATATATATAATGTCTGGTGCATCAAGTCTGCAGAATGAAACGCGGGAGGCAGTCAAGAATATATTTGGATTAAAAATATATGAAGCTTATGGCCTCACCGAAGCATCACCATCCGTGACAATATCACCTCTGGATGAAAAAATGGTCAGGAATGGTTCTGTTGGAATGCCTCTCCCCAATACCATGGTAAGGATAGTGGATCTAAAAACAAGGAACACAGATATGCCAATAGGAGAAAAAGGCGAGATCATTGTGAAAGGCCCTCAGATAATCAATGAATATCTAAATGAAGGAGTTGTTGAACAAGTTCTCAGAAATGGCTGGCTATATACTGGTGATATTGGAAAAATGGATAGTGAGGGATATCTTTACATTGTGGAAAGAAGAAAAGACATGATCATCGTTTCTGGATATAACGTATACAGCAGTGAAGTTGAAAAAGTGATAATGGCAACAAAAAAAGTTGAGGAATGCGCCGTTGTAGGCGCTCCAGATGAGAATACGGGAGAGAAGGTTATAGCATTCGTTGCGGTGAAAAATGACAAGGTACTGACGCAGGAAGAATTGATGGATTTTTGCAGTAAATATCTGGCAGATTACAAGGTTCCTTCACTTGTTTATTTTGTAGAGTACCTTCCAAAAAATCCACTTGGGAAGATCCTGAAAAAAGAACTCAAACTTCTGGTTAACTAATTTTGATCACTCTTGAACAACTTCGATACATTTCCCGAATATCAGTATATAATTTCATTCTTGATGTATTCATCCGCAGGAAAAACTATTTTACACACATTCAAATGTACAATTAATGAAAACTATTGAAATTTACAAATTATTTATCGATGTAGACTCAATCAACCACAAATTTAACGGAATCGAGAACATAACTGGAAAATGGGATGGCAGCTTTATAGAACTCGATTCAGAAGGACTGGAAGTTCACGAGGTTATAGTGAACGAGACAAAAGTCGAATTTCAGCTCGACAGAAAAACAAATAAACTGAAATTCATGTTGCAGGAAGGAGAATTCAAAGCAGAGATATCCTATTCAGGGCAGATACCCAAATTATTGACAGGTTTCTACACCGCTTCTTATAAGGAGGGTGAAATGCTCACAACACAGTTCGAATCAACTGGTGCGAGGAGAATGTTTCCATGTCTCGACAGGCCCAATGCCAAGGCAAGGTTTCAGGTTACAGTGAATATAGACAGCAATCTTGAAGCCATTTCAAATACGCCTATTGAAAAACTAGAGAAGAATGGGAAACGTAAAATTGTAAAATTCGAGATCACACCCATAATGTCAACATATCTTCTATATCTTGGAGTTGGGAAATTCAAGTCACGATCAAGAAAAGCTGATGGAGTGGAAATTATTTTGTCAGCCCCTGAAGGATATCTTACGGAATCTGATTTTCCAATAGATGTCGCATCCAGAACACTCTCATTGCTTCAGGGTTATTTTGGAATCATATATCCATTGCCAAAACTTCATCTTATATATGTGCCCGAATTTTCTGCTGGAGCGATGGAGAACTGGGGTGCAATCACATTCAGGGATTACTACCTCAGCATCGATCAAACAACCAGTTCAGCAAACTATAAGGCAATTGCTGAGGTAATAGCTCATGAACTGGTTCACCAGTGGTTTGGAAATCTTGTGACAATGGATTGGTGGAATGATCTCTGGCTCAATGAAAGTTTTGCAACTTTCCTTTCGTATAAAATGATTGATAAAATTTATCCTGAATGGAATCCGGTGGCAGACCAGTTCACAAGGACAGGAATGGCCCTTTTCAATGATTCACTCATCAACACACACCCTATTGATGTGAAAGTTGACAATCCTAGTCAGATATCCCAGATTTTCGATAATATAAGTTATGGAAAAGGAGCTGCAATATTGCGCATGATCGAGACATACCTTGGTGAAACAAACTTCAAAAAAGGATTGTGGAAATACATTATTAATAATACATATAGGAATGCAAAAGGCTCAGAATTATGGAATTCCCTTGAAAAGGAATCAAATGTGCCTGTTTCAAAAATTATGTCCCGCTGGATTGAAAAACCGGGTTATCCGATAATTATCGCCTCAACGGAATCCAATCTGCTTAAACTGGAACAGTTCAGGTTCAAACTAAATGGACTTGAAAAAGACACATGGCCAGTCCCACTCAGCGTTAAGAGCGAAAATGGGGACAACATTCATTTGATGGAGACTGAATCAGCGACTTTAGATTCAACTTCCATCATAACATTAAATAGAAATTCTTCAGGTTTTTACAGAGTATTGTATAGGGGAAATTTGCTCACTGAAGTATTATCTAAAATATCCAGCATGGACATGTTTGAAAAATGGGGAATTCTTAATGATTACTATTCTTTCCTTTCAAGCTCACTCATTGAGTTTGAAGATTATCTGAAAGTTATTTCGTCTTTTAAGAATGACATGGAGCCTATGGTTTTGAAGGAGATATCTTCGCAGATTCTTAAAATTCAT
>JAKBGP010000225.1 GCA_021833045.1 Thermoplasmata archaeon | reverse complement strand
TATTACCATTTCTCTTAATTACAGCAATAAGTTTTTCTGAGAGTGCATTAACAACGTGTACTCCTACCCCATGAAGACCGCCAGTAACCTTGTAAACCTTTTTGTCAAATTTTGCACCGCTGTGTAACTCCGTCAGCACTATTTCAAGTGCCGGTCTCTTGTATTGAGGGTGTATGTCCACTGGAATGCCTCTTCCATTATCCTCAACTGTTACACTACCGTCTCTTCCAAGCGTTATAAATACCTTATCTGCAAATCCTGCGTTCGCTTCATCAACGCAGTTATCTACAACCTCGTAAACAAGATGGTGAAGACCGCCCTCTCCAGTATTACCTATATACATTCCTGGCACTTTTCTTACGGCCTTCAATCCCTCAAGTATCTGTATCTGTGATGCGTCGTATTGATCCAAACTTATCCTACCCACATGGTTTCATTACATATATTGTTTTTAATTTTTTTTCACACATCAATATTATAATTGAAGAGTCAATAAAACACTAATTCAATCGAAGATCAAAATTTGGTCTATTTATTCAGTACATTTGTGTAAAATGAGATGTATCTGAATGGCTCTTCCATATCTTCGCCATTTCCATTTTTGTTCTCGTATTTTCTTATGAACTGTGGTTCACCAAAAACCTTTGTAATCTGCTCACTCCCCCGGTCAAAATTCATCAGATATTTTCCTCTCATTTCCTTCCTGACAGAAGAAAGATCTCTGTAATCCTTTATGGAAAAATTGTGCTCATACCAGTTCTTGCCAGGATATGGTGGATCCATATACAGAAAAGTTTTTTCACTGTCATATTTCCTTATGAATGCAAGGAAATCCATGTTTTCCAGTTTCCAGGTAGATATGGTCTTGTGTATTGCCGGGAGAACGCCAATTGTTTTACCCATTGCCGTGAAGGTACTCTTTTCCCTTGATGTTGAATATGTTTCTCCCATTCCACCAAAGGTTGTGTTATACCTGTAAAATGTTTTGAAGGCACTGTATGTTCTGTCCTCCCTTTTTTCATCTGATTCTTCCTTCAACTGCTTCCTGAATTCCATAAAACTTTTTGGTGAGGTCAACCACTGTTTTACATATTCCATAAACGAATCGTATGAATCTCTGAGGCTCAGTAAAAGATTGTATAATTGAGTATTTAATTCGTTATATATTACGTTCTCTGCACCCATGTTTAGTGAAACCGTTGCTGATCCTCCAAAAACATCAGCGAATGCTTCCATATTTGATTTTTTCCAAACTTCCCTTATATCAGGAATGGAAACCCACTTTGAACCGGGATATTTTATGAGCCTCAACTTTTTCATCTTAGATCCTTTGAGACCGGATTGATAGCTCGCATAAAAATATTGAAAAATTTTTTCTTACTCCATGCAGCAACTCATTTTTGAAATATCCCTTGAGTAGGATTGGGCTGCAATCTTTATTCCCTCTGAAATTGTTGGAAATATGTGTGTCATTGATACAAGATCTTCAATGCTCATATTATTCCTCAATATGTAAGCACCTTCCATTATTATCTCCGTTGCCATTGGTGAAATAACCTGTATACCAAGGATTTTATGATCATCTGCTGAAAACAGCAACTTATAGATCCCTTTTGTTTCATTTATAATTCTGGCCTTTGGAACTGATTCAAGATTTATCTCTACTGACTCATGGGCAATCCCTTTTTGCCTCAGTTCATTTTCACTGTACCCTACAAAGGCACCCTGCGGGTCTGTGAATATTCCCCATGGTATGAATGTTTCATCTACTGGCACGTAAGGCTGCCCAAACATGGCGTTTGCTGCGATTGTCCCCTCTCTTGCTGCAATGGTTTCAAGGTTAAATTTCTGTTCTACTACATCACCTGCAGCATATATCTGTGAATTTGATGTGCACATACTCTCATCCACAGTTATACCTCTACTGTTATATTTCACACCGGCTTTTTCAAGATCTATGCCTTCCACATTGGCCTTTCTTCCAGAAGCAATCATTACCTTCTCAAACTCAAATTTAGAAATAGAACCTTCATGTTCTGCAATTATTTCATAGGATGTTCCATTTTTTTTAATTTCATTCACCGAATATCCTGTGAGGACCTTCAGATGATCCGATTGAATGGCATCTATTAGTTTACGATCAACATCTCTGTCACCCATCCTGTTTATGGTATCATGATGTTTGAAAATAGTTACATTTACACCGAGCATGGAGAGTGCCTGGCCCAGCTCCATGGCAATATAACCTCCACCAATTATGCCCATGGAATGAGGTTTTTCTCTCAAATTCCAGACACTATCGCTTGTAAGAAGTTCACCCTTCAATTCCTTCACTCCATTTATATTCGGGTATGATGAGGATGATCCAGTTGCAATTACAATATTATCAGCACTTATTTCTGACCTTTCGTTACCATTTACAACTTCTAACCTATCAGGGCCAAGAAATCTTCCACGACCATTCATTATGTGAATATTGGGATAATATGTCAGCACATCCTCATATTTTGTCTTTCTCTCGCCTGATGTCAAATTTTCAATACTTTCCATGAGCTTCCTGAAATCCAGAGAATTTTCGTCAGATGATATACCTGGAAAGGGAGAATGAATCATCTTCTGATATAATTTTGCAGACTCAAGGATATACTTTGATGGGACGCAACCCACATTAACACATGTGCCTCCAATAAATCCATAGCCTATCATTACAATTTTTGCCTGATTATGGCTCAGTTCAGAGGCTTTTATGGCAAATGAGAATGCTGCTGCTCCCCGACCCAAAATGGCAATATCAAATTCCTCCTGCATCACTCCACCTTTTTGATTATTGCCTTATAATGGGATTGTGGAGAAAAAACTGGACTTTTAAGTATCCTGTCCTTTGGATCTTCCGAATCATCCAGTTTGAGACTTCCTATCCCTTTTTTATAATCTATGTTTATATCTTTTGCACCTATTTTTTCCATTTCATTTTTTATGGTGAAGGCGCAGTCCTCGCATGTCATTCCGTATATTTTCAGTTCAATCTTTTTTTCTACCATATACAGAAATTAATTCTGTTTATAAATAGTACAAAGTAAACTTTTGTTTACTAAAAGATTATATTATTTTTCTAACTTTATTAGCATGGATGAATATTCAAGGAGACAGAACAGACTTGAGATATGCATGATAGAAGTTGATGGTAAAAAACTCTGCATCGATCCTTCATTGCCTGTTCTCAGGGTGCTCTCAAGAAAATATTCCCTGCTTGTCATGCTCAGTATAAAGATCAATGGTAAGGGTTCTAACTTCAATAATGTGAAGGCACATATTCCACTATCAAGTTCTACCATAATCTCAAAGAGATTAAGGGAACTGGTAAATTCTGGTATAATAAGCAAGAGTAACACGGGAGGAAAGTTAACCTACACTCTCACGGAGTTTGGTGATAGGTTACTGACTTCTCTTGAACCGTTCGTCAAACTTGTAAGTGATGAGGCAACCTCGTAGATTTAATTTCATTTTGTCTTTTCTGCAATCTTTTGCCTCATTTCCCTTATAATTCTCTCATAATTGAATGATGGCATCTCCTTTTCATATAGGACAACTGCCAGTGGTGATAATTCGACTGTTATCTGATTTGTCCTGAATATTTCCACATTCCTTTTCATTGTTTTGAGCTCTTCCTGAAGTCTTTCGGCAATCCCATCAACCACAAGCTCTTTTGAATTTGAAAGCCCACCGCCTATCATTATGGCTTCTGGATCAAAAATATTTACAAGGTTTGCGACACCTCTGGTCATGTTTTCCACAACCTTGTCGATAACCCGTATACATTCTTTATCTCCAGCCTCAGCACCGTCAAAAACGTGTCTGGCCTCAAGTTTTTCCGGTGGAATTTTTTTTAAATAGGGCGATTTTGCATAGGTATTCATGGCTTCTGCTATCCTCAGGGTACCTTTTCCACCGGCCATGATTTCAAAACATCCTCTTCTTCCGCAACCACAGACAGGGCCGAGGGGATCTATTACCATATGTCCAAATTCTCCAGCCATTCCCAGAGATCCTCTGTAAATTCTATTGTTGATGAAAACACCTCCACCTATGCCAGTGCTCATTGTAATAT
>JAKBGP010000224.1 GCA_021833045.1 Thermoplasmata archaeon | reverse complement strand
AAAAGGGATAAGGTAGCACAGGAGATTGCCATAAAACTGGATACTGACACAGAGGAAATAATGAGGATACTTCCATCTGGAAACGCAGATATTATTTAATTTTAGAAAGCTCAGCCTTCAGGTTTTCCAAAACCTTTACATCCTCTGGATCAAAGGACAACCTCAAACTTACTTCCACTGTAAGGATGTCAATATAGTGCAGAAGATAGAACAGCTTTTCCAGATGTGTCTCACCTTTGGGCTTTATCCTTATGATCTCTGATGAGAATTTATTTTCCATTATATCCAGACGCACCTTACATCTTGAACTGTAATCCCCCTCCAGAACAAGGAAGATGAATTTTTCGGCCATACCTCCGTTCATTAGTTGCGGTACAAGTTCATTATGATTCTGTTCTGATAGGTTATGATTCAGGGCGAAAAGCTTTGAATTTTCATTAAACTGTGTCTTGAATCTGTAGCTGAGGCTTGTGAAAGGTTCCCATGATAGAATGTAGGGAATTTTTCTTGAGTCTACTATTTTCTGTGCAAGCTGCCATATAGGGCTTCGCTCCTTTTCAAGATTTTCAAGAATTGAAATGATTTTTTTTCTCTCTTCCGTCTGAATGCCAGCAAAAGTGTTCAAAAGAGGCATTAAAAGATATCCTATGGCCTCCCTTGGCTGCAATCCTGCCGGTATTTTAATCAGATTGTCGCATATTTTGGAAAGCTCACCACCGGAAGTTATGGCATTTACCCTGACTCCTCTGGCCTTCGCCTCTTTAACTGTACTCAGTGTTTCTTCTGTGTTTCCCGAGTAACTTACTGCAATGAAGCAGTAGCTGCTGTCCACATATTTTGGAAGTTTATAAGAATCCACAACTATTACGGGAAGTTCCTGGAATATCTCTGCAAAAATTCTGCCCGATACACCTGATCCACCCATTCCTGAAATTACAATTGCTTTAAAATTTCGTGCTTCCAGAGAAAACTTCTCAGTAAAATTGATTTGTTCCTTAATTGAGTAAACCTGACTGTAAAATTTATCTTCTGCCAAAAAAATCATTCCTCAAATTGGAGCTAGGGCGAGAAAGAATCCCCACACAGCAGGAAGTAAAGCAGCTAGTCCTACAAGAATATAGATCATGGTTTTAGTTGACATATACATGAGTATTTATTTATTTTTAATTAACCTTTGCTATGTAAATTAAATATGAAATTTTCTATCTTTATGGCGTATTTGCTTATATTTATTACAATTTAGAGATTTAAGTATTACAGTGATTTTTAATATTAGGAAATGTTGTTACAGTTTTTATTTTTACATCAATTTCTATGAAGGGTATATGTCATGCAATGTGCCCCGCCATATCCACCTGTTATTTCTTCCAGATTGATTTTGATAAAATCAATGCCAAAATCCCGCATTTTTGAACTGGATGGAAACATGGTTCCACTTTTAAGTTCTGATTCTTTTCCCCCTGCTTCTTCCTTTATCTTCTGAGTTATGACACCGTTGCTTTCAAGCTTTTTAAGAACTGAAAAAGAATCTATGCATATAATTCTGTTATTCTTTACAGTAAGGAAATTGGATGAATAACAAAGCTGTTCAATGGGGGAAATTTCCATTATGTTATAACCTTTCTTTTTCAGATAATCATAAAGTGTTATATCATATGCATAAACGTAACCGTCTCCTGTTTTCTGGTATAATTTTCCCTTTGCTGCCTTTACAAGGCTCAATGAACCAATGGCTGTACCATTACCTGCAATGTTGAAATATGTGTCAAGATGCATATTGTTTAGAAGATCGTTTACCATAAATGGATATCTGGGATTTTCCACGACCAAAATTTCGTCATGGCTCATCATTCCTGAATTCATTGCCGATATGGCTCCAGCAAGATCAGTTCTTGGTCCTGTTCCTATTAATCCAAATTCACCACATGGAATGTAGTCACCACCCTCAAAAAATGAGTTCTCCTCAACCCTCTTCAGGTGATCATTACCAAGGATTTTCTCCATTATGAATCCTGTAATTTCAGGTTCCATTTTTCTCTGCGGCAGTTTCATTCTACCAAGAATGACTCCATTAGAACTCACAGCCTGCTGGTCCCTCATAAAATACAGGTTTGTAAGTGGTACATTGGAAAATATTTTGGGATATGACATATGATTATCACGATCAACAGTTATGTCAATTGACGGCACCAGGATTGATATGTTAAAAAGAGTGTCTGCATCCATGAATGGAAGATTTCTCTGAAAATCCTTCTTTAGCCTTTCAACCTCTGAAATATCGCCATAGAACTGCACCTCAGAAGCCAACTTTTCCTCCAGAGACTTTCTGAAACTGCTGTCAGTATTACACCTGTTTACAACAATTTCTCTGAGTTGTGTTACCTTTGCCCCATTCTCCTTCATAATCTCCTCAAGCTTCTCATGTTCTCTTAATGCCTTGGTCTTGTTGAACGGTCTCTCAAAGAGAAATGCTCTCGGTGAGATCATCGCATAATCTATCTCTGTTCCTGGTCTATGAACAATCACTTCCTTCAAATTTTCCCATTCTGATCTTACAAACATCAAATATCACCTAAAATTTCATAATAGTTGTCCTCATAGAAGAACAGTTCTATCTGATCTTCCTTTATAACCCTCTTCAGGGTGATCTGGTTATAGGTTCTCTCATTCATCAGATTCGTTTCACCCTCTGTCCTGTTAATTACAATGAACCTTTCTCTGGATGCTTTTTCTCCAGTTTCCTTCAGTTTATCAAAGTCTATTAATCTCTTGTTTATGAGTGTAATCTTAACATTTTTCAGGTCTGTAACATATATTCCACCTGGTCTTTTTCCCTGATAAATGTATTTTGTATTGTCAAAGAATATTAGAGATCCAGGCTCAATATCAAGAATTCTGATCATATAGGTAAACCTGAAAAATTGTTTTCCATCCTTTATTCCTGCGAGTGAACTTGAAACGACCACATTGCATATGGTTTTAGACTGAATTTCTCTGGCAAATGTATCTCCATCTTTTTTCTTTCCAAGATATATATCTATACCTTCCTTCAGTTGAACTGACTTTGAAACAAAGGATTCCGGGTCTTTTTTCTGGTTGTTCTCAACCATGCGGAGAAGCTCCTGATGAATTAGATCTATTTCAGGGCTCATTTTTTCCATGAATCCCCTCAGTTGAACCTTGGATTCGTAATATGATCCTGTTACCTTATTACACGTTGGACAGCTGATTGACTCCTTCCTGTATGGAATTTCCAGCAGAAACTCCTTCTCCTCTGCATCATCTCTTCTAATCCTGATCCTGATATAGGCTGTATCCTCGATTTTGTTCAGTTCTATGGGGCCGAATGATTCAATCTTAAATGGATCATTCACCGTGAAAAGTTCATAAACTTTCTTTGACCATCTGTCCTGTGCATCATGATGAGCCCAGTAATTCCCAACCTTTATTGCACCACACTTTGGGCAACTGGTAAATGTTATTGAACCTGGCTTTTCAATAACCAGTGTTTCCCATATACAGTCTTCACAGAGTCCCTTGTATATGGCTTCTCGAATTCCACATTTTATACATAACATAATTCAATCAATTTTCCTTCCTTCGCGGAATTCCTTTATCAGTGCCCCCGATATGAGCTTTTTTCTTATTTCTGTAGTTCCTGCTCCGATCTGACCAAGGATGGCATCCCTCATTAATCTATCAATTCCAGTATCATGGATATAACCTGCTCCACCAAAAATCTGAATGCATTCCCTTGATATGTATTCAGAGACCTGAGCTGAATAAAGGATTGATGCTGCCGCATTCTTCACATCCATTTTGTTCTTATCAAGATGCTCCAGAGTTTCGTATGCAAGCAATTTTGCAGCCCTGTATCTGGTATACATTGTTGCCAGCTTGTCCTGTATCATTTCAAACTTATACAGTGATTCACCAAACTGTTTTCTCTCCACTGAATACTTAATTGCTTCTTCCAGGGACCTTCTTGCTAGCCCAACAAAAATGAAAGATAGAATAGCTCTCTCTGAATTCAATCCGCTGAGAATTATGTGCCTCCCATGGTTCTCCTTGCCAATTAATCTTGAGCTGCTTACTTTCAAATCCTGAAAGTATATTTCACCTGTAGGAGAACCTCTCATTCCCATTTTGTCAAAT
>JAKBGP010000223.1 GCA_021833045.1 Thermoplasmata archaeon | reverse complement strand
ACAGGAAAGTAGAAGCGCCAGATCCTGAGAGCATTCAGAGTGTATTGCTCTTCATTTCAAGCACACTTGGAAGGGAGCATGACATTGTCCTTGGAACCATAAGAAAATATGAAGAGGGAAAGGATTATCTTGAAAATTACGCAAGCAACATTGAAAGACTCAGAATAAGAAGCGAGAATTTGTATCACGATCTGGTGGAGAGATAATGGAATACGATCCTGTGTTTATTGCAACGAAAAGCGATGATGCCAGTTTCAGTATTTATAACTACTTCATTTCTAATGGTCCCGGACTTGGAAAATATATACTAACTGAAGGCAGACTACCACTGTTAGAATTTCCAGAAAAGCTTATAGATAATGAAGACAGGGTTATTATTTTTCTTAGCAGACATTCTTCCAAGGCAAAGGTGAACTCCATTACAGTACATCCTGTAGGGAACTTCTCAACTAATGATATTGGCGGAAGAGAAAGGAACATTGCAAGATGTGCACCCGAAATACAGACTGCAATACTTAGAAAAATGTGCGATGTTTACAGTGGAGAAAAGTATCAGGTGACCTTTGAGGCAACTCATCATGGTCCAGAGTCCAATAATAGACTGATATTTGCAGAGATAGGCACTGAGCCAGAAAATTGGAAAGACGTCGATGCACTTAGGACTCTGTTTCTGGGAGTGAGAGATGCCACACCGAAGAATTATCCGAACTATGTTGGTGCCGGTGGAGGGCATTACGCTCCAAAATTTTCCTCATATGTTCTGAAGGAGAATGTCAATGTTGGCCATATTATTTCCAAGTTCAGAATGGATGAGATCGGAAAGGATGAAATCCTGATGGCAGTTGAGAAAACTGATAAATGTAAGGGTTTCCTGGTTGACAAGAAAGGGATAAAGTCTGCAGGCATGACTATGATAAGGGAAGTTGCAGATCAATTAGGTCTTGAAGTCATAACAATATAAACATCTCCAATCCTCTCATTTTTTTGGTTTATTAGAAATATCTTTTAGACCTGAATAGTACAAAAATATTTAAGAATTTTAAAAATAAAATATACAATATAATTATTTATACATTTATATGAATAGATATTTAAAACTCTTGGAAAACAGCCAATTTGCTGATTATAGATATATTGAAATTTTTATAAGATATATTTAAATAGAATGTACTCATCATTACATGACCGAGTGGTCGGTGTATTAAATAATGGAACAGATTACAGAGGAAGAAAAGCCTCCTGGATTGACACCTCTTTTCAGGGCCAGAAATATAGAGAGGTTCCTGAAAATGAATAAGATTTTTTTTAAGTTTGAAGGTGCCAGCATTACAGGAACCCAAAAGGACAGGATCTCAAGCCTTCATGTTAGGAGGGCTATAGAATTAGGTTATGATACCATCGCAGTTGCAACATGTGGTAATTACGGGGCATCTGTATCTTATTTTGCTTCTGCATATAAAATCAAATCCGTTGTTGCAATTCCATCCTTCTACACTAACGCAAGAAGTGATGAAATTTATGGAAACGGAGCAAAGATAATACAGAAAAACATGAAATATGAGGATCTTGTTGAATATATCAAGGACAAATCGAGGGATGAGAACTGGTATGACTGCAGTCCTGGCTCGGTAAATTCAATAGTTGATATACTTGGTTACGAGAGTATTGCAAATGAGATAGTACAGCAGCTAGGACATTCACCAGCCTATTTGGCGGCGCCAGTGGGTAATGGAACAACACTGGCCGGAATATTCAGCGGTTTCAAAAAACTGTACCTGAGGGGAATGATCAGTAATATCCCAAAATTCATTGCTTCTTCTACATCTCTTGGTAATCCTATCGTGTATTCATGGAAACACGGATTCAGGAAGATTCAGGAACTGGAACCATCAACAATAATTGAGACAGAAACCAACGAACCACTGGTTTCATTCCGTGCCATGGATGGCCAAAAAGCACTTAACGCAATTTATGAGAGTAAAGGCGTTGCAATAGGAGTTAACGATCAGGAAATGGTGAAGTTTTCAAGGATGATAGAGAATCAACAATCTATTCAGGTTCTTCCAGCCTCTGCATCAGCACTGGCAGCAGCCCATAAGAACTTAAATAACAGAAATGTCAGTGGAGAGGTAGTTGCCGTATTGACTGGAAGGGGAAATTGATGGATAAAGCGGTTATACTTGCCGAGGGTTTCCTTGGGTCTACATATGGCAAAACTGCAAATGGCCTGTGCAGATTTTCAAAGCGTTATGATATATTGGGTGTCATAGATAGTACCCATTCAGGAGCCAGCATACAGGAGATTGTACCTAAGGCAAGACCAGATATAAAGATCATTTCAACAATGGGAGAAGCCATAGATCTGGGTGCCGATACCCTGATAGTTGGTGTTGCAACGGATGGAGGCTTTCTCCCTGAATATTTCAGACCGTTTGTATCAAGGGCAATAAGGGAAAAGATGACTGTTGTTAGTGGACTTCACCAGTTCATTTCAGATGACCCAGAATTCAAAAAACTCAGTGAACAATCTGGTTCCGAGATAGTTGATGTTAGGAAAATGTTTATGATGAGAAGAGACTTTTTTACAGGTAAGATCTGGGATGTAAAATCTAAAAAGATTGCAGTACTGGGTACTGATAGTGCCATAGGAAAGAGAACTACTGCAGTTTATCTGAACGAAGAGGTGAAAAAGCTAGGTAAGAGCTCGGTCATGATAGGTACAGGCCAGACAGCATGGATGCAGGGATTTCCCTATACAGTGGTAATAGATTCAATGATAAATGATTTCGTTGCCGGTGGGATAGAAAGTGCCATAGTTGAAGCGTGGGAGAAGGAATCACCAGATTTCATGTTCCTTGAGGGACAGGGCTCAGTTCTGCATCCTGCATACCCAGGAAGTTTTGAAATAATAGCAGCAGGGAAGCCAGATGGCATAATACTACAGCACGCCCCGACGAGAATTGATTATGATGGCTTTCCAGGAATTAAAATCCCACCTGTTGAAAAATTCATCAGGATACTTGAAGAGTTATCAGACAAAAAGGTTATGGGCATAGCAATTAACAGAGAAGGACTGACTGAAAAGGAGATTAGTGATGCTAAGAAAGACCTGGAAAGCAGGTATGGCCTCCCTGCTTTTGATCCTCTGTTCGATTCAAAAAGAATGGCAGAAATCATAGTTTCCGGGTTTTAGTCTTGCCTTTCCTCGACAGAATCAGGTGCTTTGAAACACTTGAGATAAGTGTGCATTCTTTTTCTAAAAATTTTGCAAAGATCAATATATCCCTGGATAACAGAGAAAAATTCACTCTTGAATATAAGTATGATCATGAAGTTGAACTCAATGAAAATCTCGCAGGTCTAATGGGCGCTACAGCAGTCATTAACTATGCATTATTTACCGGGGAAATTATATTCGATTTCCCAACTTCTGAGTCGGACAGAAAAATGATAGAGGAAATGGTTAAAATCAATAATGTTGAAGTTTTTATAAACCGTCTCTGCAGAATAAGATACCCTTTCTTTAGGAACGAATTTTTACCTGCAGATGAAGAAGTTACACAGGAGAATGCAAATGGAAATACAAAACTCACATTTAGGTCTGAATATGTTGATAATTATTCGGGAAGCCCTAATGGCAGATCTGCAATAATGCTATCTGGAGGGAAGGAAAGCCTTCTCTCATATGGAATTATGAGGGAGCTTACTGGAAATGCGCTGCCGTATTTCTTCAATGAATCGGGAGGTCACTGGAAAGCAGCCAAGCATTCACATGATTATCTCAGCAGGGTCACTGAGAGTGCGAGGGTCTGGTCAAACATTGATAGATTTTATAATTTCATGAATCACAGGATGCCGATTCTTGATCCTGTTGTATCATTTTCCTGGGCTGATGACTATCCTGTACAGCTTTTCCTGTTTCCAGTTTATCTGTTCGCAACACTTCCTTCTCTGAAGATAAAGGGGATAAAGGATATTATAATGGGAAATGAAATGGACGACCCAGCAGAAGAGCCTCCATATAAGGGAATAAGGCATTATTATGGGGTGTACGATCAGAGTCCTGATTTTCAGAGGAGATTTTCAAAATATACACAGGAAAAAGGTTTCGGGATAACACTGTGGTCAGCCCTTTACGATATATATGGCTCTGTGGTGGA
>JAKBGP010000222.1 GCA_021833045.1 Thermoplasmata archaeon | reverse complement strand
TAATATTCCGGGCAAGATAGCCACATCTGTATCATTTTAGAAACACAATTAATTTATTATGAAAGTTGAACAGCATACAGGTTATATAATCTTGTATTTCATTCCTCTGAAAATTTGATTGGTTTCTATATCAAACACCATAGAAATTATAGATTGGTGAACGAAGAAATGTGGAAAAGGTATTATAATGATTAAAGATTACGAAGCAAAGACTTTAATAAAGAAAAACCTTAACGGTTTGAAATAGTCTAAAAGGTGAAGAAATGGCAGCACAAAAACCACACATAAATTTGGTTACGATAGGTCACGTTGACCATGGGAAATCAACACTCGTAGGGAGACTTCTGTTTGAGCATGGTGAGATACCTCAGCATATAATTGATGATTATAGAAAGCAGGCAGAAGAGAAGGGAAAGGCAACTTTTGAGTTTGCATGGGTTATGGACAGATACAAAGAAGAGAGAGAAAGAGGAGTTACGATTGATCTTTCACACAGAAAGTTCGAGACTGACAAATATTACTTTACGATTATTGATGCTCCTGGCCACAGGGACTTTGTCAAGAACATGATTACCGGAACAAGTCAGGCTGACGCAGCTATGCTTGTGATATCAGCAAGGGACGGAGATGGAATAATGGCCCAGACAAGAGAACATGCATTCCTTGCAAAAACTCTTGGTGTACAGCAGCTCATAGTTCTCATTAATAAAATGGATGCAACTCAGCCTCCATACAGTGAGAAGAGATTCACAGAAGTAAAAGGAGAGGTAGATAAATTCCTTGCATCAGTCGGATACAAAACCTACACCCTTTTGCCTATAAGCGGTTACAAAGGTGACAATATCACTAAAAAATCCGAGAACATGAAATGGTATAATGGCCCAACACTTATTGATGCACTTGAAACTCTTAAGGTTCCAGAGAAGCCATTAAACAAACCACTCAGACTTCCAATTCAGGATGTTTATTCCATAACAGGAATTGGAACTGTTCCAGTTGGAAGAATTGAAACCGGTATCATGAAAATTGGAGACAAGGTCATTTTCATGCCTGCAAACAAGAACGGTGAAATTAAGAGTGTAGAAATGCACCATGAACAGATGACACAGGCTGAACCTGGAGACAATGTGGGATTCAACGTAAGGGGAATAGCCAAAAATGATATTAAGAGAGGAGATGTCTGCGGACCAGCATCATCACCACCAACAGTTGCAAAATCATTCACTGCCCAGATCGTTGTTCTCAACCACCCAAGTGTTATAGCTGTGGGATACAAACCAGTCTTCCATATACATACATCACAGGTTGCCTGCAGATTCGAGGAAATCGTAAAGACAATCAACCCCAAGGATGGAACAACTAAGGAAGCAAATCCTCAATTCATCAAGACAGGAGACATAGCAGTTGTCAAGGTTATACCTGACAAGCCTCTGGTGATTGAGAAGGTATCAGAGTTCCCTCAGCTTGGAAGATTCGCCATTAGAGATATGGGACAGACAGTGGCTGCAGGTCTCTGTATGGAAATAGATACAAAATAAGGTGGATGAATTGGTATCATACAGGGCTAGAATTTCCTTAAGCGGACCAGATCATAAGATTGTAGATGATGTCTGCAAAGAAATTAAAGTGATAGCAGAGAGAACAGGCGTTGAAATACATGGCCCTGTGCCTCTCCCCACCAAAAAATTACTCGTTCCTGTTCGAAAAAGTCCTGATGGAGAAGGCTCACCTACCTGGGACAGGTGGGAAATGAGAGTACATAAGAGACTGATCGACATTGACGGGGATGAAAGAACTCTAAAACAAGTTATGAAAATATCTATACCCGATGGTGTACAGATAGAGATTCAGATGAAAAACTAATTTTTCATCTAATTATTGAAGGTGTTTTTATGGGCCGAAAAGAGGATAATATTGCTAAAGCAAGTCAACTTGTAAATAAACCCGATAGTATAAGAAACATAGGCATAGCTGCGCACATTGATCATGGAAAAACCACCCTCAGTGATAACCTTATTGCTGGAGCTGGAATGATGAGTGAAGAGCTTGCAGGAAAGCAACTGATGCTTGACTTTGATGAACAGGAACAGGCCAGAGGCATTACAATAAATGCAGCAAATGCATCAATGGTGCACAGAGTTGATGACAGAGACTATTTGATCAATCTCATTGATACGCCGGGACATGTTGACTTTGGTGGAGACGTTACAAGAGCGATGAGAGCAGTTGATGGATGTATAATAGTCGTTGATGCTGTCGAAGGTGTAATGCCCCAGACAGAAACCGTAATAAGACAGGCATTGAGGGAGTATGTGAAACCAGTCCTTTTCATCAATAAGGTTGACAGACTCATAAATGAGCTTAAACTCAATGGCGATGAAATGCAGAAAAAGTTCATAAAAATCATCAATGATGTTAACAGACTTCTCAACAAATATGCAGCTGAATCTAAGAGAAAGGAATGGCAGCTCAATGTTGTGGAAGGAAAGGTTGCTTTTGGTTCTGCCTACAATAACTGGGCAATATCTGTGCCCGCAATGAAATCCTATGGGGTTAATTTTAATGACATAGTGAATCTCGTAAGAGACGGTAAACAGAAGGAACTGGCAAAGAAAGCTCCCCTTCACAAAATCATTCTGAACATGGTGGTTCACCATCTTCCTGATCCGAAAAAAGCCCAAAAATACAGAATCCCGAATATATGGAAAGGAGATCTTGAATCTCCCATTGGAAAATCCATGGAAGAATGCGACAGAACTGGGCATGTTTCAATGATGATAGTGAAGATCATTGTGGACCCTCATGCTGGAGAAATTGCTGTTGGAAGGGTTTTCAGTGGTACTCTTAGTAAGGGCCAGGAATTGTATATAAATGGCGTAGGGGGTAAATTCAAGGTTCAGACACTTGCAATGATGGTTGGCCCTGACAGAATTCAGGTTGATTCCATAGCAGCAGGAAACATTGCTGCAGTTATTGGACTAAAGAGTGCGATAGCTGGTTCAACCGTTTCATTTGCACAAGATATGGAGCCGTTTGAGCCTATGGTTCACTATACTGATCCTGTAGTAACGCTGGCCATTGAAGCAAAGCAAACATCTGATCTGCCCAAGCTTATTGATGTGTTAAAAACCGTCTCAAAAGCAGATCCATCGATACAGATCAATATCAATCAGGAAACGGGCGAACACCTTATATCAGGTATGGGTGAACTTCACCTTGAAGTGACACTTTACAGGATTAAAAACGATTACAAAGTTGATGTGACAACATCTGATCCTATAGTAGTTTACAAAGAGACTGTAGAAAAGAGAGGGGGCCCCTTCGAGGGAAAGTCGCCGAACAAACACAACAAGTTCTACTTTGTCATTGAACCACTGGAGGATTCGGTTGTTCAGCTTATCAAAGATGGTGGTATCGTTCAGGGAGAAAAATTCAAAGAAAAAAAGGCAGTAATTGAACTTCTTCAGAAAAATGGGATAGATAGAGATGTGGCAAAAGGTCTTGTAAGTGTAACCGGAGATAATATCTTCTTCGACAACACCAAAGGAATTCAATATCTGGATGAGACAATGGAACTTCTTATAGAGGCTTTCAAGGAAGTTGTTGTAAGGGGGCCCCTGGCTAATGAGGGTATTTCAAGGGTCAAGGCCGTGCTTGTAGATGCAAAACTCCATGAAGACAGCATCCACAGGGGACCTGCACAGGTAATTCCTGCAGGCAGAAATTCCATTTACGGTGCGATGTGCCAGGCAAAGAGAATCCTTATGGAACCTGTCCAGAAAGTTTACATTAATGTGCCCCAGAGCATAATGGGTTCAGTCACAAATGAAATACAACAGAGAAGAGGAGTTGTTGAGGAGATGAACATGGAGGGTGATGATATCATAATCGTTGCAAAAGTCCCAGTCTCCGGAATGTTTGGTTTCGCCTCTGCCATAAGAGGAGCAACTGGTGGGAAAGTTCTCTGGAGTTCAGAGAATGCCGGATACCAGAGAGTTCCACAGGAACTTCAGAAGGATGTTGTAGCCAAGATCAGGACAAGAAAAGGCCTGAAGCCTGAACCATATGACGAAGCATATTATGGTTCACTCTAACCATTTTTCCCCAAAATTTCTTACCACACATTTCATTATACCATTATGATCAAAACAAGAGTAATCTGCACTCATTGCAGTTCTGAAAGGGATCAATATGAAATTCTCTGCAGAA
>JAKBGP010000221.1 GCA_021833045.1 Thermoplasmata archaeon | reverse complement strand
ATGTCGTCTGTTCCTATCCTGGTGCTGAACAAGGTGCCAAGGGTGGGGCTGTTCGCCCATTAAAAGGGATCCTGAGATGGGTTCACTACGTCGCGAGACAGTAGGGTTGCTTCTCTGTGGGAGTGTTCGATGTCTGAAGGGAAGGAGCCTTTAGTACGAGAGGAACGGGGGTTCGTGGCTTCTGGTTTACCGATTGTCCGGCAGGGCATTGTCGGGTAGCCACGCCATACACGGATAAAAGCTGAAGGCATCTAAGCTTGAAGCCGACCCTGAAAAGAGACATCGTTTGAGGCCACTCATAAAAGATGAGATTGATAGAACTGGGATGTAAGTATCAAGGTTCGCCGAGGTATTCAGTCCACAGTTACTAATCGGCCAAATGTACAATCCATGCTAAAGAACTTAACTGGTTAATCATACCAAGTGCCTATTTTTTATAGATAATAAAAATTCTAGGTTAATTTGAGAATATAAATTTTTGAAATATGTTACATTAAATTATGTAATTGTTAATATTCATTCTTACGGTATTTTATATGAATAGGACAATGTCTTATTTTTTTGTGATTTTTCTATGAGTTTTAAGTAAATTCTTTACCTAAGGGAAAATTCTAAATGGTAAAATTTATGGTTTTGAGATTGTCAAATATTATAATTAATGATTACTTTTTTCTCTCTATTTGATTCAGTAATTTTTCTGCTATCTTTTCGTATACTTCTCTTACTTTTTCAGAGGCTTCTACTGCTGGTATTCCCTCATCTCCATTCTGGACTATTTCAGGGAAGATCGGTATCTTACCAAGAAATGGTATATTGAGTTCTCTTGCAAGCGCCTCAGCTCCTCCAGATCTGAAAATATCTGTAATCTCTCCACAGTGTGGACATGCAAATCCACTCATATTTTCAACAATTCCCAGAACTTTAATATGCATCTGTTCTGCAAAGTTTATGGCTTTTTTCGCATCTAAAAGGGCAAGATCCTGGGGAGTTACCACAATTACTACACCATCTGCCTGAGGTACAAGTTGTGAAACCGTCAGAGCTTCATCACCAGTCCCTGGTGGGAAATCTAAAATCCCATAATCTATATTGTCCCATATGGTGTCCTCAAGAAACTGCTGGACAGCCTTATGTCTAAGTGCCCCTCTCCATATTACGGCGGTCTTTTCATCAGGGAGCAGGAATGCCATTGATATGACCTTCACACCATATGGTGAATCTATGGGCAATATACCCCCATCCTGAGTATATAGCTTCTCTTTAGTCACTCCAAGAAGTTTTGGGTCATCCGGTCCATTGATATCAGCATCGATAAGACCAACTCTATACTTTCTTGCCAGAGTAACTGCAATATTGACTGAAAATGTACTTTTACCTACTCCACCTTTTCCGCTCATAACCATTATGGTATGCTTTACGCCTTTGTATTTCGTTGAGGCCTGTGGAGCCGTTTGTATGGGTGGAGGGGGTGTGTTTATTTTTATCTTTCCCTTCGGTTGATAATTTGGATTTCCGTTACTGGTTTCTGTCATATTCAGATATTTATGAAGCTTATTTATGATTATTGTAATTTTAAAGTTCTGTTAGTCAGAACTATAAGGCGCCGATTTAATAGATTTCCTTAATAATTCCCAATCGAGAGAAGTGCTATTTAATAAATGTGGAAAAATCATATATAAATATGAATAATAACATACATGATCAAAGTGTTGCAAAATGAATCCTTCTGAATTAAAAAATAAATTAAAACTATTAAGAGAATTTAAGTTATATGATGCCTATCAATTATTGTCCACTGTTAACGAAGGGGAAAATAGAACCTTCCAATGCTATCTGCCAAATGCATCGAGGGCATGGATAGAACTGAAAGGCAAAATAATAAAACCAGAAACAGAGGATAACGCCATCTTCAGGTTCTCAATCCCATCTGCGGAACCCATTAGATCGATCCTCATTTGTTATATGGATAGCTCAGGGTACGTAGAAAAGAAGCATAATCCATATTTTTTTGAACCATATTTGAAAAAAGAGGATTTATATTCATACGTGTCAGGTGAAAGTTACAGAGCATACGAATTTATGGGGGCTCACCGAATAAAGTTTCCAGAATGTGAGGGTATAATGTTCACAGTTTACGCGCCAAATGCTAACTGTGTATCAGTAATAGGTAATTTCAATCACTGGATTGCAGGAAGCCATCCCATGATGAACATTGATAATAGTGGAATATGGTCAATATTCATACCTGACATAAATGGTGATGAAATCTATAAGTATGCCATAAGAACCAGAAATGGGGATTTACTTGAAAAAAGTGATCCATATGCATTTAAGACGGAGCTCAGGCCAAGAACAGGATCTGTAACTAATATTGATGAATTCAGATGGAATGATAGGGAGTGGATGAAAAGAAGATTCTCAACTAATTATGAAGTGGAGCCCATTATGGTTTATGAAATCCATCTAGGGTCATGGCTAAGGGAGGACGAATCACTTTACGCATCCTATCTTGACATCGAAAAAAGGCTCATACCATATCTCAAGGAGAACCGGTTCAACTATGTAGAATTTCTTCCTGTAATGGAGCATCCTCTTGATGATTCATGGGGATATCAGGTTGTAAATTACTATTCGCCAACCTCCAGACATGGGAACCCGGAAGGATTTAAACATTTGATAAATGCTCTTCATGAGAACAATATTGGTGTATATCTGGATTGGGTTCCAGCGCACTTTCCAATGGATTCCTATGGGTTGGGTCTCTACGATGGGAGCCATCTTTATGAATATGAGAACCCAAAGAGAGGAATTCAACCTGACTGGGGTACATATGTTTTCGATGTTGGAAGGAGACACGTTATAAATTTTCTCATCTCAAATGCAGCATTCTGGGTCAGGGAATACCACTGTGACGGACTCAGGATAGATGCAGTATCTTCAATGCTTTATCTCGACTACTCAAGGAAAGAGGGTGAATGGGAGCCTAATATTTATGGAGGCCATGAAAATCTGGAATCGATTGCATTCTTCAGGAGCCTGAATGAGCACATTCATAGATCCTTCCCGGGAGTAGTGTTAATTGCAGAAGAGTCCACCTCATGGCCAGGGGTAACATCAAGAATTGAATCTGGTGGTCTTGGATTTGACATGAAATGGAACATGGGCTGGATGCACGACACTCTTGAATATTTTTCATATGATCCCATCTACAGAAAGTACCACCAGGACAGGATCACATTCTCCTTCTGGTATTCATTTTCAGAAAAATTCATTCTGCCATTATCCCACGATGAGGTTGTTTACGGGAAGGGATCTATCTTTCAGAAAATGCCCGGTGATGAGTGGCAAAAATATGCAAATGTCAGATTGCTATACTCTTATATGTTCTCCTTTCCCGGAAAAAAGATGATATTCATGGGAGACGAATTTGCCGTAAGTTCGGAATGGGATTTTTCAAAAGGGTTAATAAACAACGCTGAAACAAATTCATTCATGAACGGCGTAAGGGAAACATTGAGAGACCTTAATGATATATACATTTCACGCTCTTTCCTGGCCAGAGGAGACTTCAACGGCGGGGCATTTCAGTGGATAGATTACTCTGACAGGGAAAGCAGTATATTTTCCTTTATTAGAAGAGATCAGCAATCAGATCACTTTCTGGTTTTTGTGTTCAACTGTACCCCTGTGATCAGAAAAGATTACAGAATTGGTGTACCCAGATCGGGAGAATGGAAAGAGATATTCAATTCAGATTCACAGTATTATGGTGGCTCAGGAGTAGGAAATGAGGGAAAAGTGGTAGCATCAAAGAAATGGTGGCATAATATGGAGAATTCAATAGAGATTACGCTTCCACCTCTGGGATGCCTTATTCTTGAATGGAGGTTATAAAATGAAATACAGAGATATTTACATAGAAAAAGTAATGCCTACAGTTGACAATGGTAGTATTCCAGCTAGAGTGAGATGTGGTGATAATGTTCCAGTGGAAGCGGTAATATATTCCACAGCGCATCAATTTCTGAGGGCTAGAGTTGTGATCAGATCAGGGAGTGGTAAAATTATTTCAAGGACAGAAATGAAATACACAGGAATGAACGACGTATTCAGGACTACAGTACAACTGCCAAAAAGAGGTTCTCACAGCATGACTATAAATGCGTGGATCGACAGAACAACGACCATTATCAGAGGGATACTATCCTGGCTGGAAGCAGG
>JAKBGP010000220.1 GCA_021833045.1 Thermoplasmata archaeon | reverse complement strand
CTACAAGGATTTCATTGGAATATTGTCAGATCTTTACGCTTTTGTTGTATCTGGAAAGATAAATCTTAAGGTATATCTTGATGTGGTGAGGGAATTTTCCAGTTCTTCAGAACTTAACATTGTGACTCAGATATCAAACGACCTCTCAGAATTGAGAAACATACTCACATCTAACAATGCTCTTGATGAAGTATATTTAAACTTCCACAGGGAGCAGGTAAAGAGACTTGAAGCAAAGAAATCAAAAGACGTAAACGATTCTATTCTCTATGGAACAGTACTAAGAAGACTTGTTGACATTGATGGGGTAAAGGCAAAGGAAATGGCTGCAAAATTCCAAAATATGGAGAATGAAATACCAGATATAAGGGATTCCATAGCAGTTGCATATGCAAAGGAAACAAAAAACCTGCAGGAAATACAAAAGAAGATGTTCTCACTAAAAAGTGATGAGGATAAGGTTAAATTGATAGTTGCAGCAGGACATATACCAGGGGAGAACGCATTCAATTCAATGTATGGTCTCATAGAAGAGGGTAAGATAAAGAAACAGGATGTGTCTTCATACTTTACCTCATTTGGGGCATACAGAGAGAACAGGGATCTTGCAGTGAAAGAATTCAGCAAAATGGTCTCAAAGCTACAGGATATCTTCAGCGGATCTGGAACAGCATCAAATCTGGTATTTGCCCTTGTACCTCTCGTGGGCCTTAACAGGGTAAAGGAGATGGAGGATCTTCTTAACAGCATAAGAAACTCAAAGATAGAAAGGGGAATAATGAAAGGGATGGAAAGACTGAAAATAAATCAGAAGCTTCTGGACAGAATGCAGTCCGCATAAGATAATTTCATTATTTTCATTTCAATAGTGCAAAATGAATGGGGAGAATTATAAAGAACATAAACATGAAGTCAAGGGTGTGAACTTTGAGTGGAGAATTAACGAGAAGCCAGAAGAATTTTTTGAATAAACTTATGGAGGAATCCTCAGAAAGACTGGAAGCTTCAGAAAAATTTATAAAAAATCTTGGGAAGGGAGAGATATCTGAACTAAGTGTACAGGAAGCATCTAGACTCATAGATGAACTGCAGAAGATAAAGGGCGAGGCTGGTAGTTCAACTGGAAGTACCGGTCCCACGAAAAAGCAGAAGTCCTTCATTTCAAACTTACAGGATAGTGAGGAGAGAATTGCATATACAAGAAAGTATCTCGAGAAGACAGGAAAGAAAAGTGTGGATGAGTTGAATGTGAAAGAAGCATCTCTACTAATAGATGGGCTAATGGAAAAGAAAGGAGACCCCCAGAGAACCAGGGCACAGACAGATTTCCAGGCGACGCCAAAGCAGATAAACTACATTAAGAGCCTTCAGAAATCAGAGAAAGATCAGAAAATAGTAACAGAGTACCTGAAATCAATAGGAAAGAAGTCTCTGGACGAGATAACGAGAACAGAAGCAAGCACAATCATTGAGAAACTAAAGATTTAGAGCAATATTAATACGCATTCTAAAAGTTTATCACAATTCCGTAAATTTTTTACTTATTCACAGATATGATTTTATTTCCATATAACATCAGGGAACATGAAAGGAGTAAACAACGCAACAGATCTGATAATCGAAAACAATCCAATGTATTCACTCATGATTAAGAGTGGCATTGTGAATTACACCAGCCTCGCAAGAAAAATAAAGAAGCAGGTGGAGTCTATGACTGGGAAAGAGGTAAAACTCAACACACTTGTAAAATACATTACATCCATAACACCAGGCGAAAAGGAGGATTATCAGATTAATTATCTAAAAAAATCAAATCTTGACGTGGAATTCAAATTTGCGGAAAAGGAGGGAAAGGAATTTGATCCAGATAGGGAAGACGTATTCCTCGTATATAAAACTCAGGAAGGTTTCAAGTTTCTGGTCAGAAACGATCCCGAGGGAAATCTTGCGTGTATAAGAATAACCCTGCCTCCGGAAGCAAAAAAAGCACCCGGGATAACCCTTTTTGTGGTAGAATTTCTCAGCATGCAACAGATTTCAATTGAAAAGATATACCGGTTTGATCTTGAAATCATTCTTGTATGTTCCGTGGAAGTAGCAAGCAAGGTTATATCAAGTTTGAGTGATCTTATTTTCAAATCATATCTTTGATATTTATTCAATAGATATGCTATTAACAGATGAATTTCAACTTTATTTCACGCTTTATTCTTAGAATGGTGCAATCTATCTGGTAAAATCTATCTGTTTCTTACTTAACAGTATCTATGAATAATTTGAAAGGTAAAATTACTCACACTAATTTTTTAGAATTTAAAAACTTAATACAAAGTTATTATGCTAAGAAGTGCAGATTTCAAATTTCCAGAGCAAACAGAAAATCCTGAAATCAGTTGAAATAGTTCCAAAAAGGAACGAAAACATTGATGATCTGCTAGCAGCAAGAGAAATCTTTTCAGACATTGCTGACATGGTTACCGCTCCAGAAAACCAGATGGGAAGGCCCGGAATCGATCCACTTATGGCTCTTTATATAATGACGCATGGTACAAATGTAATCGCCATGCCTCATGTTACTCCAAGAGACAAAAACACTCTCTATATTTCATCCCAGATTCTGACATCAGAGAAACTCGGCATCAACCATTTTTTTGTAATAGGAGGTGACCCAATATCAGGTAATTTAGGGAGAGAAGTAAGAGAAATGGATACAAACGAAACAATAAGGCATATCAGAAAATTTTCCAGGGAGCAGGAGAGGGATAAGGAAGCAATAATAGGAGCAGCACTAAATCCATACAGAAATTCAGAGGAAGAAATAGTAAGATCCAAGATTGAGTCTGGGGCCACACTATTCATAAGCCAGATGTGTTACAACAGTGAACCCTTCAAAAAGAAATGGATAAGACAGAGAAAATTCAAGCTATTTCTGGGTTTTATGCCGATCCTGAAGAAGAGCAACATAGAATCCCTATCAAAAATGGGTGTGTTACTTCCAGAAGGCTTAAAATCAATAATTGCTAACTCTGAAAATCTGAGAGACACATCTCTGAAACTAATAGATAATCTTGTGAGCGACATGAAAGGATATATTGATGGAGTTCATATTATGCCTATTGGAAATAATGAAATTGCAAAAGAAATAATGGAGGTTTTATAAATGAATGTTAAAACACTGGTATATGGAATTTACCCAAGAAGCGACAGGCTAAGGCTCGATTATGGAAGACATGAAAGAGGATCACTTTCTACTGAAAAGTTGAAAGACATAATCAAAGAGGAAAAGGATATATTTTATAGATTGACAGATGAAATCAATCTTGTAACAGATCCACTTTTCAACTGGCATGATATTTTCAGACCAATAGCTCTATCTGTAAATGGAATAAAGTTAGGTCCACTTAGAAGGTACGGCGAGACCAATACATTTTACAGGGAACCTTTGATTGAGGGAAAAGGAGAACTTAAGATTGACGTTTTCACCAATCAGGAATTTGAAGAGAATCCTCCTTTCCCAATTTTTTATGGAGGTAATAGAAAAATTTTACCAATTTTTCCGTCACCTGTAGCCATGTACCGAATGTCATCAAACGAAAGCAAATATTCTATTCAGGATTTTTCAGAAAACCTGCTTGAAATATATGGCAAAATAGCCGATAGGATGGGTTCAAGGAAAATTCTAATATTTGCCCCGCAAATTGATAAAGACGATGTTTCATCCATGAAAAAAATATGCTCAACTCATGAAATAATCCTTTTGTCACCAGAAGTGATAAAATCTGAGTATTTTGATGGGATCAGCTTCAAATTTGATTCTATTGTTGTCAGCAGGAAAGAGAATTTGAACGTGGCTGGGGATCACTCCAGAATACCAGGTTTAGGGGTTCTTGATGCACATAATACAAAAATAGAAAATGGGGGAGATATAGAAAAAATGCTGGAGGAAGTCCAGAAGGAATTCAACTTTAAAGATCTGATATTAACGCATAATGATTACATGGATTTCCTTCCAAGAACAATAGCAGATAGGAAGGTAAAGATACTTCAGGAGGTTAATTAGATGTCAGAGAAACTTATAACACAGGAAATAGGAAGCTTCAGGAAACCAGAATACCTGAGCAGGAAATTTCACAGTATAGAAGAAACCGATGAATACAGCATACTCTGTCAGAAAGCAACAGATGAAACTCTTGAAACATTCAAGAAAGCTGGTCTTCACAATGTAGGAGTC
>JAKBGP010000219.1 GCA_021833045.1 Thermoplasmata archaeon | reverse complement strand
TCCCAAGTCCTGTTTATCGGCTATAACCCCTGATACCATGAATGGTAAAAGATCAGCATTATCCTCACTTATAAAGAGAGCAAAAACAAACGCCATTGTGGCCCCGCATGCTTCTCTGGTCCCATCAATTCCAAAATCTCTTGCATTTATATTTAGTTCGTTTTTAGATCCTCCACTGTAAAAGTGATGGTCCAGAACCAGAATTTCGGCAGTATCACCCTTTAGAAATTTTAACTGATCAGATCCTGCATCAACCACTATGGTTGGTAAATTTGGTTCCTCCATTATTCTTTTAGAAAAACCTTCTGAGGATAAATCCTTAATAAAACCAAGATGAAATTTCTTATTATTCCTTAACAGCAACTTTGTTAATATTATACTGGCACTTGTCCCATCTCCATCGTAGTGGGCAAGAACCCTTACATAGTCGTATTTTAAAAAAAAACTTTTTCCCTTTTCCAGGGATTCCGAAAATTCCTTGCTAATTAAATCAGTGATCATGCTTATTGAAGAACCTTGTTAAGTTCCCATTCCTGTTTTAGATAGCCATTCTCCTTATAATATCTAACAAGTCTCAACATTTTTGACATGATCAGTGCCCTTTTCCTTCCATTGTTTAGGTCACGTTTATTTAGCAACATATGGGCAGAAACTCTTTTATATGTATTAATCAAACTCATTAAATCTTCGGGCACATCGCTCTTTAAATTATTTTTTCCAAGTATATCGCCCATTTTGGAATGCATCACTGCCTTTACTCTTGGTATTCCATATGAATCTCGTAACTTAATCCCTATCTGAGAAGCTGTTAGACCATCTTTTCTTAGCTGTATTATAATCTCTTCTAATTCCTTTGGACTTTGCTGCACCCAATTGTGGTTTGCACCGTAAAAAGAATTTTTTGAACCGGATTTTCCCTTCTTTCTTGTATGCATTCTCGCCATATGATTTCACTTTTCCTCCTAATCGTTTACTTATTTATTAATCTTACATCAAGTTCTCTAAATAAATCATAGGAAATAAGTTATATTTCGATCTATTCCATTAATATGAACGATGTAACAATAGGTAAAAACACATTCATTTCAAATATGTGTTCAATTAGGGGAAAAGTGAGAATAGGAAATAACTGTTCTGTTTTTGATTTTGCATCAATAAGGGGAGATTTGGGTTCCATAACGATCGGAGATTTCTCGAACGTCCAGGACAATGTCACAATACACTGCGATCCAGGATACGATGTAAATATTGGTCAATATGTTTCAATAGGACATAACGCAGTAGTGCATGGATGCACAATTGGGAATAATTGTCTTATAGGGATGGGCGCGATAATAATGAATGGAAGTGTGATTGGGGATGGTACAGTTATTGCAGCAGGGGCAGTAATACTTGAAAACACAAAAATCCCTGAAAATAGTATGGTTGCAGGAATTCCAGGAAAAATAAGGTCTAATTCTAACGAATATAGAAAAATGGCCCATACAAACGCAGAGGACTATATGCAACTGAAAGACACTTATCTTTAAGATCAGATCAAAATCTACCATTTATCTTCTTATGCAGCTTACCTTTAATGCGTCCATAAATCATTATACATTACAAAAGAAAAATCTAAATTTAATGAAAAAATTCAAAAATGTATGACTAGAAAGAAAAATTAATAAAAATATAACATCTACATCGATGAGAAGATAACAAACTCATTAAATTATTATACGGATAAGGTATAATAGACAGAGTATGTTGGAAAGCGATGATTCGAAAAGAAATCTAAACAAGATAATTGACAGATTTCTGGACTCGAAAGATGTAGCCGAAAGACAGGAACAATTGACTAAACTTACAAAGGTCCTGCAGGTTCCTGACTATATACTTCTTATTCAAAATGACGCTGAGATTAAGGCAAAAATTGACACAGTCGTTAGGGAACTTTGGGTAAATATGCATGTTTGGGATTCTAAGATATACAAATATTTTTATCTTGCAAACAAGGATAGTGAAATTATCCAATCATTTTACACCAAAGCGCTGGTAAATGAGAAGAACACAGGTCTAGCTAAGGAATATCTAAAATCAAATATAAAATTATTTAATTCTCAGGATATTATAGATAATGTAAATGAGTTAGCATCTCTTACAAACCTTTGGGATTACGCTGCACTTCTACTTTCTGCTAATGGTATTTTTGACGAAAATCTTTTCAGAAAGTACATAGATAATAATTCATATGTAATAAATAAGGAAATCACAAAAAATTACAGGACGAGTCATGGAAAGAGAGAACTTTTGAAATTTCTAAAACTTATTACCATCGCAGATCCTACAAATACTGAATATATACTTGATTATCTAGAAGCTCTCGATTTAAATCTGGAAACACCCTCTCTGGTTTCACTGCTGAAAACGGTAGATATAGATAATTTCAAAGAAGAAGGTTCTCTTATCCGGCTTTCTTCTCTTTTCATTAAAGTTGGTGAATACCAAAAGGCCATGGAAATACTACAAAGGGTAATCTCAGTATCTCAGAATAATCAGGAAGCCATAGAGTTATATGTTGAAGCAATGAGAAAGTTAGGCGAATGGGAGTTAATAGTTTCATTCCTGGCAAAGAGAAAAAGCCTTTTAAGATCAACAAAACAGCTGGAAGAATCGTTCGTAGAAGCATGTGTGAAAATGAAAAATTACAGAGAGGCACTGGATTATATTGAATCTCTTGGCTCAAATCAGGATTTTTCACAAAAATCCATACTTTACATAGCCCAGCTGTACCTCTTTGAAGGTAACTCCAAAAAGGCAAAAAACATACTTACCAGGGCAACAGGAGAAACCTTAAACTCCAGGTTGGGGCTTAAGCTTGATGCAGAGATATCGAAACAGGAAGGTAAGGATAATGAATATTTCCAAAAATGTATAAAATATATAAAAGAATCGCCTGAAGATTCTGCATTTATCGTAACAGTACTAAGGGAACTTGAAAACAAAAAATTGTGGAATAAAATACTGGAAATAAGCAATATACAAAACATAGATAGAAACAATCAGGAAATTCTGTTATTTATATTACTCTCAAATATTGAAACTGGAAGAATAAGCGAAGCCATTGATTCGCTATCTCTAATAGATTTTCAGTACGTAAACGACAAAATTCATAGTGCTTTACTGGGCTCAATGAGAACTAACGAAAAATGGTCAAGCTATTCCGCAATTAGTGGCAAATTATCTTCTCAGATGAGGTCTTATCTAGAAATTATAAGAGATTATGTCTACGGTAACACAATTAAAGAGAAGGATGTTGCTGCAATTCAGGGGTTCATAGAAGGAGAAGTTCTTAACAATATTATTTGGTTAAATGAACTATGGAAGCATCTTGACACAATAAGGTATGAAGAAGCTGAATCAAAAATAAATCTTATACTTTCTCAACATGGAATAAATCCTGATCAGGATATTAATATTTACAATTATCCACGACTCAATATTTTATTAATGGAAAAGAAATATGATAAGGCATCCTCGATACTTCTCAATGTCATAAAGGATCAGGATCCATATACTACTTTTTATTCAGTTCTGGCTGAGGATAACGCAAAACTGACCAAGGGAAAGATAGGCAAACTTGAATCTGCATACAATCAACTTTCGGCCAGCCCTTTCCGGGCTTTATTGTTACAGGTGAGGCTTGAAGATATGGATGCTGAGAGTGTCATAAGAGAAACTGAAGAAATAGTCAATAATGGAGGTGGACTTCACGTTCCATGGGCATCAATATACGACAGATTATCAAAGATAGATGAGACAAAATTACTAAATTTTATCGATCTACTAGAGTTCTCTGGAACTGAAAATCTGCAGGCATTGAGGGTGCTTAGAAAGTTCAGAAAGAGGGAGAATAACACGCTGGATATCATCAACCTCGATAGTAAGATCTGCAAAATGAGAACGAGCGAGGAACAGGATAAAATCAATTATATCATTGATTTGAAAGATTTCGGAAGCAAGGAAGAACTGGATAGTGTTATAAACGAGTATGCAGCTCTAAAATTACCTGCAGGAATAAATTCAATGCTTGGAGATTATTACCTTGTAAATAAGGACCCTGTGTCAGCAGAACATTTCTTTAGAAAGAGCCTTCAGGAAGAATCCAGGGAGGAAACTACTGGTGGACTTGTAGAATCATTATTAGAGCAGGGTAAATTTAAGGAAGCCGAAATTTTTATTGAAAAACTAAAAAATA
>JAKBGP010000218.1 GCA_021833045.1 Thermoplasmata archaeon | reverse complement strand
TATAATTCCCGCACTGGAATCTGCAGAAGCACTTTTCCAAAGCATAAAAAAGAGCGATGACATTAAAGAAATATCTATTATTTACAGGGACAGAATAAGCAAGCGAATGAAGGAATTCGAAAAGATAGCAAATTTAGTTGAAAATGTTCAATCAGGAAAGATAATCACACCATCCAATATTTTTTCACTGAAGCTGGCATTGAATGAAGTAAAGAAATTTGGCTTCTCCCTAAGCCTCAGGAAAATTCTCGCTCATTTCCTATAGTATACCACCATCAACAGGAACCATGGAATCTGTAGTCGCCCCAAATGTATCCTCATCCAGCATTGCTATTAGCATGTTTGCAACGTGTTCTGGAAGCACCTCTTTCCTGAGAAGGTTTCCCTTCTTGTATTCATCAGCAGTAATTCCTTTAGCTTTTGCTCTTGCCTCAAGAACACCATTTTCCCATATCTTAGAGTTCTTGAATATTTTGTCAGGATTTATGATATTTGATCTGATACCAAACTTACCTCCCTCCTTTGCAATATAATGAGACAGCTGTGCGGAAAATGCCTTGGTAGTCCCGTAGGATATCATACCAGGTCCAGGGTTGGTAAGGTTCTTTGTTATGTTGAAAACAAAATTCCCACCAATTCCCTGTTTTTTCATTATTTTGAAAACCTCCTGAGAAATTATGAAGGGAGCAAGAGAATTAATGTTGAAATGTAACATGAGAGTATCCAGCTGAATATCCTCAATGTATTCTGATTTCAGTACTCCTGCATTGTGGAACACTACATCCACACCTCCATACTTATCCCGAATATCTCTAATCATTTCTCTTACTCTCTCAGTGTCTGTGAGATCAATTTCATAGCCCATAGTTTCAGTTCCAAATTCATCGGAAATTGATCTGGCAATATCGATGACTGACTTTTCCTTGTCAACACCAACAACATTGGAGCCATTTTCAGCAAGTTTTCTGAAAGCTTCAAGTCCAATTCCATTGGCTGCACCGGTTACAATACTAACGGTACCTTCAAGTTTCCTGGGTTTAAATTTTTTCAGTTTTGCCTCTTCCAGTGGCCAGTATTCCATATCAAAGGCCTCTTTTCTGGAGATAAAAGAGTGTTTTCCAAGTTTCTCTGACACAGAATTTACTCTCATTGAATGAACAAACTGGTCCCTGATAATTGAACATTCCCTGTACGTTCTTGCAGCAGTAATGATTCCAAAACCTCTGATCAGAATAATAGATGGGAACGGATCATGCATTGGGAATTCTTTTATGTACATCTTATATTCTTTTTCGTATTTTTGTGAGTACTCTCCAACTTCCTTACTAATGTCTTCTTTTCCTGTGAGATATAGATAATCATACTTCGTACGTATAAGCATGTCCGGTGTAGCGGGTCCACTTTCCCTGAATATTTCTCCCTCCTCAGAGCAAGCAATTCTTATTGCCTCATCTGATCTGTCCACGAGAAGTATTTTCTTATAGTTTTTAGAAACAAGTCCCCTAATTTCTGGGAGTTTCTCATATGCAGATTCATTTCTCTTAAATTTTTCACTAAATAGGGGTTGCTTAATTGTTTTTGATATATACTGCCTGGCTCTGTTAACAATTTTTATATGTTTTTCATAACTTTCATCCGCAGTCTCACCGAAAGTAAAGAGACCATGCTTCGACAGAATAATGCCATCAACATCAGGGGTTATTTTATTTACTATGTCCAGAACCTTCTTTGCAAGCTTGAATCCTGGTGGATAATAATCAAGAATTATTACATTACCAAGTATCGCCTTAATGTCATCGTTTTTCAGGTTTGAATTGGTAAGCATAAGTATGTGATCTGAGTGAGAATGATCAACATAAGTATAGGGTATAAACGCGTGAAGAAAAGTTTCAACGGATGGAGAAGGTTCAGAGGAATTTATCATGCTCTTCCTTAGATAACTCATCATCTCTTCATCGCTCATTTCTTCAATCGTTCGTGCATGCAGCAAATCCTCCATCCTGACACCAGTGAAACCACTTCTGTCAATGGTAGCCATGTCAGAACCACTGCCCTTTACCCGGAGAATTTTTATAATTCTTCCTGCATGATCTGTCTCCAGTACCTTCACACTCGCATTTCCTCCACCGTGCAGAACAAGTTCAGAATCATTTCCAAGCTTCCTGGCACTTTCAACCCTAAAATCTATTTCATCCAACTCTATCACCCGTTAATTCGATTATTGGTCTTCCCGGTAATGGAACCTTGCCTTTGCCATCTCCGTTATACTCCTCTATGATTACATCTGTAGAAAAAATTTTTTCCAGTATACTCTTGAATTCTAAAATTGCAGTCATTTCATCAACATCCATGTTGAGTTTCCCACGATATTTCTTCACGTTTCCAATAATTGATTTCATAGACACATTGAGGTCTCCATTTATTATTTTCATTGTTTCTTCTTTTATCTTCTCATTGCATACTATTATTTTAATTTCCGAAGGTTTAATTTTTGTGACCGACTGAATTGATCTTATATCGTCAGCAAGAGATGTAGTATAGTCAAAGTTTCTTTCACTTTTCATTTCATTATCTGAAATGGCCTCTATGGACATTTCACTATTTGAAACAAAACCACTCCCCTCAAATTGACTCCATATGGATTCAGCCATGTGGGGAACGACACATGATAATACCTGAACCCATTCCTTTCTGACCTCGTGAACAGCAGTGCCTATATCCATTCCCAGACTTCCAAGCTGATTCATCTCTCTCAGAACTTCATAGATCATTTCCACATAGGCCCCTCTTATCTGGAATTTATCCATTTTCTCATAGTAATTTCTAAGATGGTGCTTGAATTTAATTTTAAAGATTTCAGTATACTTATCCTTTTTTGAGTTGTTTCCTTGCATGTTAAGTGTGTTCCTGATAGTTTCATACACTCCTCTTATATTTTCTATTTCAGCCTCGTTCCAGTCAAGCACCGAATCCACCTCGGCAACAAGTGCCACATATAATCTGAAAAGATCTGCTCCGTACTGCTTAACCACGTCAAGAAGGGAAACAGCATTCCCTTTACTTTTTGAAATCTTAGCACCATTGGATATAACCATTCCTATGATTGAAATTCCTCCAGGCTGGTAGCCGTCTCCAAGTATCGCCCTGTGATTCATGAGATAGAATACAAGATGGTTGGACATATGTGAAGCTGAGGTAATCCTCTGATCAACGCCATACCAGTATTGAAACTCCTCTTTCGCCTTTTCAGATAAATCTCCAAGCTTCTCTGGAATTCTTTCTTCCTTATCATTCGTTATATAATCAAAGAATTCATCATCTATTTCTTTTGTTACATTTCCATCTATTAGATGAGAAAATGTATAAAACGCAGGGTAGATTGTTGAATCCGATAGAGATTCAATAACCCATGAAGGATCCTGAGGAAGAGATGTTCCAAGCCCTCTTTTCCTGGCACATGCTCTTTCTTCAATCCAATCGATGACGTCAAACATGTTTTTCCTGTAAAACTCGGGAAAAAACTCCATTCTTGAAACATTTTCCACAGTATGTTTTTTCCAAACCTCATCGGAATAATCTATGAACCACTGGTCGTGCATTATGGAGACAATTACTGGCTTTCCATCCCTGGTCTTTGCCGGCCTTGAAGGTTCATAAAACAAAAATCCAATACCTTTTTCAAAAAGCTTCGAGTTCATTACATCTCTTGCATCTTTTACGCTTTTACCTCCTATAAATGGTAAAGTATTGACCATAGATCCATCATAAAATTCGTCCCTGTAAATCTCTGTATTCGCTACTGCTGGATCATCAAATTTCTTCAAATAATCTGAAGCTTTTGACAATCCAGACTTTGCTGTGATTATATGAATAGCTTGAATATCAAGGTCCAGGCTGTGGATAAAGTTCAGGTCCATAACGGAATGTCCGGGAACACTATACACTACACCGGTAGCCTGCTCAGGATTGATTCCATGGTTTGAGTAAACGTTCACTATATTTTCTGCAAAAGGAACAGTATAAGACCCCTTCAGTAACTCAACAGTAGTAACTTCTCCAATTACCTCTGAATCTTCGAACTGTAATAGAACCTTTTTTGAAGCATATTCTGAAACAACTATTATCTTATCATTGATTCTTATTTTCATATACTTAGAATCAGGGTTGATCCACAGGTTTGTAACAGCAAAGAGGGTTTCTGGTCTAAGAGATGCAGCTGCAAGATAGTAATCATCAGTAGTATTTTTGAAAAGTAC
>JAKBGP010000217.1 GCA_021833045.1 Thermoplasmata archaeon | reverse complement strand
ATGATTGATATTACCCCTCGCATAAATGAAGGGATAGTAATTTCAGAATGTGGAGGTAGATTTATGATGGATCTTTCGGATGGACTTGGGTCTGCCTTTAGCCAAATGAAGACAGACTATGGCCTTGGATTCAGGGTTGTAAAGGACCAAATTCCTATTCATGAAGACCTTAACAAAATATGTCAGTTAGTAGGAATTGAACCTATAGACGCAATTTTTAAGTTTGGCGGTGATTACGAGCTATTGTTCTCTATTGATAACAATAACTCCGAGGAAGTAGCTTCCAATTTGAGGAATAAAGGAGTTGAGTTTTCAATGATAGGGGATGTTTGGGAAGGTGAAAATCTAATTTTTGATGGAGACCGATGGAATCCAATAGTTGACGTTGGCTATGAGCATTTTAAATTAAATCATTAATGTAAAAGTCTTGGAAATGCCGTACTTAAAGCCATTTGCTCATTTTTTTTTACTATAGTAAAAGTTAATTTACGCATTGAATAAACTATTATATGCAAATATTGAAAATGAATTACAGAAAGAAAAGTATGTTACTTGATCAAATAATTAGTATGGATGAAGAGAGATTATCGTTGCTTTCTGTAGTCAATACTTGTTCCTTTTCAATAAGGCAGTACATCACCTGGCTTTCTGATAGAGAAATTAGATTGATCAAGAGATTTAGAAAAAAATTTGGGATATACCCTCCAGCAGGTAATGATTTAGTATGGTTAGAATTTGAACCTACAATAAAGCCTTACATAGACAATAAATATAGAAATAAGATTTAATTCAATGAATCCCTATGGGGATAGAATGAGTGAGAAGTATTATCTTGAACATGACACAAGCTTAACATTAAGGGATATTTCTGATAGAATCAGAAAATATTGGATTGAAAAAAATATTTCTACTAAGGTAAATGATCAAGACCGTTTCCAAAAAACCTTTAGATTCTTAGAGGGTCCCCCAACAGCTAATGGCAGGCCACACGTTGGACATGCCCTAACAAGAACTGTGAAAGATACCGTTCTCAGGTACAAAAATATGCGGGGATTTTACATAGATCGAAGAAATGCAGGATGGGATTGTCATGGACTCCCGGTGGAACTTGAAGCAGAGAAACATTTTGGATTTAAAACTAAAAAAGATATAGAAGATTTCGGAATCGATAAATTTAATGATTACTGTAAGACCAGTATATTTAATTATATTAATGAATGGCATGATGTTGACAACCTTTTAGGATTCTGGATAGATCAGGATAATGCCTACATTACCATGACGCGGGAATATATGGAAAGCGAATGGTGGGCTATGAAGACACTGTTCGAAAAGAAGTTACTTTATAAAGATTTTAGAATATCACCATACTGTCCAAGATGCGAAACTTCATTAAGTTCGCACGAGGTGGCTCAGGGATATAAAGAGGTTAAGGATCCTTCGGTCTACGTTAAATTCAAAGTTGAAGGTCAGCTAAAACGTTATCTCCTTGCCTGGACAACAACGCCGTGGACGCTCCCGTCTAATATGTTTCTGGCAGTTAATGATAGGTTCACTTATGGATTAATAAAACTTGGGGAAGAGGAATATATACTCGCCAAAGAAACCATAAAATCGGTAATCCAGGAAGAGTTTGAATTAATTGGAGAAATGTCTGGAAGAGAACTTGTTGGACTGCGATACGAAAGACCCATAGATTTTCTTGAGATAGGTAAGGATTCTTGCTATGTTGTTTCTGGTGATCATGTTACTCTGGAAGATGGAACAGGTATAGTGCACACATCTCCAGCTTTTGGGGTAGATGATTTTGAGATAGGAAAGTTGCACAGGGTAAAAATATTGAATCCGGTGGGATTAAATGGTAAATTTAATGATGAAAAGTTACCATGGTTTGGTAAATTTGTAAAAGACGCGGATATTGATATAATTAAATACCTCAAGGAGAAGAAGCTCTTATATAAGTCGATTAAAACAACACACACGTATCCCTTCTGCTACAGGTGCGGTACTCCACTATTATATTACCCCGTCGATGCATGGTTCATAGGCGTATCAAATATACGTAATATCCTCGTAGACAATAACAACAAGATTAATTGGATACCGGAACACCTCAAAGAAGGGAGATTTGGTAATTTTATATCCGAGGCAAAAGATTGGAATTTATCAAGAAACAGATACTGGGGAAACCCCCTCCCTGTGTGGGTGTGTCCAAATCGACATCAGTTCTGTATGGGCTCAGCCTCTGAACTTGAAGAACTAAGTGGTAAGACTATTGAAGATCTTCATAGGCCATTCATAGACGAGATAGTCTTTAAATGCCCAAATTGTGGTGAGACATGCAAACGAGAACCGTTTGTAATAGATACATGGTTCGATTCTGGGAGTGCACCCTTTGCAGCCCTTCATTATCCATTCGAAAACAGTGATAATATTCCAGTACCAGTAGATTTTATCACGGAAGGTATTGATCAAACAAGAGGTTGGTTTTATTCTCTTCATGTAATTTCATCACTTCTATTTAAAGAGAATGCCTACAACAATGCCTTTGTAGTGGAGTTCATACTTGATTCAGAAGGAAGAAAAATGAGTAAAAGTAAAGGAAACTCAGTTTTCGCCTTAGATTTGATAAATCAATACGGCCCGGATTCATCAAGATTGTTCTTCTTTAATGGTCCTCCATGGAAGCCTAAACCATTGAACCCTAAAATAGTTCAGGAAATTTCAACCAAGACGCTTGGAACATTCGTGAACCTTTACTCATTCTTCACTTCGAATGCTAATCTGGATAGTTACAAATTTAGTGGTCTGGATAAGGTTTCAAATCGACTCGATAAATGGTTAATCTCAACGGTTAATTCCATTGGCAACGACTATATTAAAAGTATGGACTCATATGATATTCATGAGGCTCTTAGACATATAATGAATCTAATTGAACTCACGTCTAACTTTTATCTGAGACTATCTAGAAGAAGATTCTGGGAGGAAGACATGCATTCAGGTTCCAAGGAAGGTGCTTATTCAGCATTCTTCTATTCTATGAATGAAATTGCAAAGATGCTCGCTCCATTAGCACCTTTTACTTCAGATTATGTTTACTTGGGTCTAAACCCTGAAAAGGAAAGTATACATTTTGAACAGTTTAAACCTTATGATCAAAGTCTAATAAACAAGAGACTTGAGGAGGAAATGTCAATAACAATGGAAATTTTGGAGCTTGCCAGAAGAGCGAGGCAGAATTCTAACATCAAAGGGAGAAAACCAATTAAAGAAATCTTAATTTATTCCAAAGAGGGCATTAACAATACTATTATAGAGCCAATACTGGATGAACTAAATGCCCATGAAATAAGATTCATAAAATATAGCGATAGACCAGTAAAATTAATCCCATCTGTGAATAAGACGGTTGCTGCACCAATATTAAGAGAAAAATTAACTGCGTTCAACAATTACGTAAGCAACCCTGAAAATATAAATAGAATCGCAGCAGAAACATCCATTCGTTCATTTGGCGGGATAGAATTACCATTAGATGCAATAACCTTAACAGAGACAGTTAGCGATCCTTACCTAATGGAAAAGAGTGATAAACAAACAATCGAAGTTTATATTAATAAAAACATAAGTAGAGATCTGGAATTAGAAGGACTATCCAGGGAAATCATAAGAAGAATTCAGGTAATGAGAAAGGAATCGTTGTTGCAGTATAATGATGAGATTCAGATATTTTACATCGGAGATAAGGATATTGAGGAGGCAATAAATATACATACAAAGAAGATAGCATTTGATGCACAAGCCAAATCAATAGTAAAAGTAAATGAACTGGACGGAAGGAATTGGGATATAGATGGTAAAAGCATTTCTATAAAGATTGAAAAGTGTTGATTAAGTGAACCTAAAATTAAGATTGCTGATCATCTCTATTACGCCCGAGCCGGGATTTGAACCCGGATCAAAGGCTCCGCAGGCCTCTAGGATATCCAAATTACCCCACTCGGACATCTGTTAATATTATACTGTATATTAATGCACACTATAAGGGAAATCTAATAATCGACACCATAAAATAAGTTAAAATTATGACCTTTGACGGATAGGTGGCAGAGAGGTTATGCGTGAGACTGCAGATCTCATTTATTAGGGTTCGAATCCCTACCTATCCTTTTAATTAAATAAACGGATACTTTTTATGTTTGTTTGGATTATCTATATATGACTCCTGAGCCGAAATATAAAAAATACATTACAGAGGGTA
>JAKBGP010000216.1 GCA_021833045.1 Thermoplasmata archaeon | reverse complement strand
CCAGAACTCATGATATTTGAAGGAAAGATGTACAGGGGAACCAGTGTAGAAGAGACCATAAAACGTCTTAAGGATACACCGCTGAGTAACACATCTGCATTCAGAAAAAACAATATATTCTGTACCACAGGAAAACTTGATTTTTTCGCTCACCACGGACCTTCATTTTTCACATCTGTTATTCCATGGTTAAGGAACATATTAGAACATGAAATCAACTAGTATATTGAAACGATGCATTATCCAGATCATTTAGTTTTAGAGAATATCGAGAAGATCTGTTATTCATGAAATTAAGGGCTTCCAATCGAATCAATTCAAATGAAGAATGTTATCTCAAATCAACGCATTAATATAAATACAAGTAAGGAATACTATTCAGTCCGAAAGGACGGGACGTAAACCATATGGAAGGAATTACCAAAATAAAGGACCTTACACCTGAGTCGAGAAGAGTAAATGTTCTTGCTAAGGTCATAGAGATAGGCGAGCCAAAAGAGATAAACACAAGATTCGGAGAATCAAAATCCGTAACTGAGGTTGTTGTAGGAGACGACACTGGAAAGATAAAGCTATCCCTCTGGGGAGAACAGGCTGCATCTGTAAAGGATGGATCTACACTTCATGTTGATAACGGATACATTTCATTGGTCAGAGGCCAGATGAGATTAAACGTTGGAAAATATGGAAACCTTAACGAATCCGAGGAAGCTGTTGAAGAAGTTAACAGTGAAAATGACATGAGCGAAAAAGTTTATGAAAACACTAACTTCAGAAGAGGCGGTACTGGCGGCGGTTTCAGAAGAAACGGCGGCGGATACGGCGGAAACAGCGGTGGAAGGAGAGAGTACGGCTCCAGAGATAATTACAGAAACGAAGATAGAGATTAATTACTATCTTCCTTATAACTAGTTTTTTTCTGCATTTTAAATAATTCATAAATTTCTACAGAGGATGTACAATCTTCTACTTTTTTATCAGTTCTCCAGGTACCAGTAAATCTTGGAAATCTTATGGCAAGGCCATTTTTACCAACCAGTTCTTTTGCACATGTATGAACAGGGCTCAATGTTATTTCAGCACCCTTAATCTGAATCACCTTTTCAGGGTATATCCAGACATCTGGCATCATTTCTGTATCTACATTTGATGGCTTTTTATCAGTGATGAGATTCGAGAAAATCACCTTCATTTCAGAAAGATTTTCGTCTGTGAATCCAGACCCAATCTTACATACTGATTCAAACATATCACGTTCCTTATTATAAGAAGCCAAAAGAAGTGCACCGAAGCTACCTTTTCTGCGTCCATGTCCGTAGAATGCACCTATTACTACCAGATCCAGTGTATCTGAGATTTCATTCTGATAATCTCTCTTAAATTTTATCCACAACCATCCCCTGTTTCCAGCCCTGTAAATAGAATTCTCCTGCACACTCTTTGCAACTATTCCCTCACATCCTGATTCTATGGAAGTTTCAAAGAATTTTTCTGCTTCCTCTGAACTCTTAGTTATTATCTGTGTTGCAAATTTCAGGCGATCATTTTCACCCACAGTTTCGAGTAACATTTTCCTTCTTTCAGTATATGATTTCCCATTAAGAGGGACGCCATTAAGATAAATAATGTCAAAGAGAAAAACCATAATGGGTATCTCTTCCGAAACCTCCGGCAAATCGTATATTCTTCCTCTTCTCCTTGAAACATCCTGAAAAGGATAAATCTCTCCTGTTTCACTGTTAACCGGTACTGCCTCTCCGTCAAGGATCACAGTATCAGCATTTACCTTTCTGACAGCTTCAATAATTTCAGGAAACTGTTTTGTCGTTTCTTCATTTCCCCTTGAAAATGTCCTTATTTCATTTCCACGCTTGTGTATCTGTATCCTTAAGCCATCATACTTGTATTCTAAAGCTGCTATTCCACCAAGTTTTTCAATTATCTGAGCAAGAGACTGAAGCCTCTCAGCAAGCATTACTTTTATTGGTATGAATGGTGTAGGTCCTGCGCTTTCATTTATTCTATCATTGAGCAAAAGATTAGCAACGTAAGCAGGATCAGGATGAAAATTGAAGGCGTCCTCCACCTCAGATTGTTCTATTTCTGGTTTAAATGCCAGTCGGAGTGCAGTAATTATTGATGCATCTGAAACCCCGACTCTGAGGTTTCCTGTGATTATCTTCACTATATACTTTGACTCCCTCTTTGTAGATCTTATCAAAAGGTCAGTCAGCATGGCTTCTTTAGTTCCACTGCTTCCCTGACCCTTTACGCCGGTCATCTTAAGAAGGATTTTAAAAAATTCATCAAGGGTCAGTGGTTCATTGAAGAATGAGGTCTGCTTTCCCCTGGAAAGTAATTCTTCTGCCATTTCACCAAGGTCTCCAGTTTTTGCGAACAGGGAAATTTCTTCATTTTCAGTTGCACCGGTGAGATTTCTCAGAACCTTCATTACAGTTTTCTCTGATATGCCTATCTCGAGTCCAGAGTAATCCGGTGCCACCTTTCCCTGAATAAGGTATGCAAGAATATCCACTTCATCTCTGTGTTCCAGGAATAACTGTTTCATAATCTCATTCATTTCCAGTCTTTTTGATGTACCAGATATTCTGTCGAGATAATCCACGAACTCAGAGAGTAACATTAGTGAGGTTAATTCTAAAGGCATAAAAAAGTTATCCTGTGACGGGTGTTATTTTAATATTTTCATACGGGATATAGATCAAGTTTTTGGAATTTTTGTAATCCTGCATAAATATTAAACCAACTTTACTTAGAACATTTACAAGTTTAAGGATAACATATGTTCACAAAGGATTAATAGGGATTTAAACATTGAAAGCCATGGATCACCACCATCATGGACACGGATTTGATTATGACAGAATGGCAGAGATGAGAGAGAAAATGGTAGACATAAAGAGCGTACTGGAATTTATGAATATTAAAAAAGAGGAAAACATAGCAGATATAGGGTCTGGAGACGGTTATTACTCTTTAATTATGGCACCTCTATGTTCTAAGGTATATTCTATTGACATTAGCGAAGATGGTATTGAAAGGGAAAATATCAAAATAGGAAAAAATAAAATAAAAAACGTGGAGACGCTTCAGGAAGACATATGTAAGATGAATAAAGTTCCCGATGTTGACAGGGTTTTTTTCTCAAACAGTTTCCATGATTTCCCATGCATGACTGATATTATAAAAAAATTCACGGAAAGAAACAAACCAATTTTTACACTAATTGAATTTAAGAAGGATTCTGTTATTGGTCCACCATCTGAAATAAAGCTCGCGCCGGAGGAACTGGATAGTATCTTCTTAAAGAATAATTACGAAAGAAAAGGTATAAAATTCTTTGAACACAACTATATTGCAAATTATTCGTTTAACAAATCCACCAACTAAATCTTAACACCAAATCTTTCCTGTTCCATAAGAATATTATCCTGCTGGTTTCTAAGAAGGAATGAAAATATAACCGATACTATAATCGTTGCAAAAATTGCTGCAGAATATTGATTTGAATTAAGGATGTTCGCCTCCAGGGCTATAGTTGCTATAATTACCCCAACAGCACCTCTTCCTCCCAATATCCCTGATGAAACTCTCCCAGAACCCTTCGAGAAGAATTTTCTTCCAGCATAATAATCAAGAAATCCTCCAATTAGAATTGTTATGATTATAAGAAGTGTCATTTCCCCCAGTGAGTTAAAGGTTGGAAAGATGGCTTCCATTCCGGCTATGCTGAAAAAAAGAGGTATGAAGAAGCTATCATTCAGCCTTCCCAGTGTCCTTGTAATAATCCCAAGAAGTTCTTTTCCTATTATAACATCGCTGATAAGTATGCCTGCAAAGAAGGCACCAAGAACATATGATATGCCTATTTCATCCAGGATAGACGCGACTATAAGTCCGGATAAGATTATGCTGCCAAATACAAGTTTTTCACTTTTAGACTGGTACCTTAGCCTTTCAAAGAAAGCCATGACCGTTTTTGAATTTTTTCTTAAATAGTGATCTGCCAGAAATATCAATATTAGAAAAACTACAATCGACACAAGCTCGTAATTCAATCTTTTAAGGTCTACTATTGCTGAAAGAATAATGAATGCAATTATATCCGTGAATATAACAGATGCAAGAATGGAGTTTCCCATTTCGTATTTCATCAGGTCATATTTATTCAAGAGCACTGAAATAATGGAGATTGATGGCACTCCTATGGACACGGCAAGTATGATGTCTGATGCTCCAAATTTTCCATAGAAGATCTTCAAGAAAAGA
>JAKBGP010000012.1 GCA_021833045.1 Thermoplasmata archaeon | reverse complement strand
AAAGTTAATTTACCAGACTCTGGTGGATTCCTTTCTATGAGCAACTTCCAATTTACCTGGTCATGGTTATACGGAAAATCCCTTCCATCAATAGACAGTGATAGAATTTTCATATCTTTTGCATCAATAGTAAGAGGTTCACCATTTCTATAATAATCTATTTCCACTATTCCATTGAAGTTATGATCATTGCCGGTGAAATCAATGAATATACGATATTGTCTAAATTCCATATTCACCTTATTCAATCCAAGATCAACTAAATAATCTTTCTAATACGAATTAAAAAACAAGGAAATTTGAATAATGCTGAAAGATTGATATAATCACAAATACAAGATAGCAATACAATAACTTATGAAGTTATTTTGAGGGTTAAAGAAAAATCTAATTGTAATGGACTGGAGGATTTTTGATACAAAAGTTCAATGAACCAACATTTAAATAATAAATTATCATGTATTTTTTATGAATCCTGAGAAAGATTTAGAAGGAGAGAAAGAAAGACTAATGAGATCGGAAATTCCAAAAGAGGCAAAGGATGATATATTGGATTTTCTGAATGAAATGAGATTTGATGGAAAATCATTTGCTCACCAATACTATTATGCTGTAAGGCTCAGGATAATAGCAACCATTCTACAGGATAAATTTACAAATCCTTCAAAGCAGGATATCAAAATGCTTTTAACAAAACTGATAGATAGAAAGATAAACAGATATACAAATGTAAAAAAACAAACCTATGAGACATCATCTCCTATACCAGAGAAGAAGATTCAGCAAAGGAAAATTTCAGATGTTACTTTGGAAGACTACAAAAAATGCATCAAGCATTACTATAAATGGAAATTGGGAATTGGAGAAGGCAAATTTAGAACTGAACCAGAATGCACACGATGGATAACAAGGAACAGAAAATTAGGTTCTAAGGTAAAACCTGATGAATTGGTAACCACAGAGGAATATCTGAAGATAATAGACAATTGCATGAATGCCAGAGATAGAGCATTGATTTCTACTTTATATGATTCAGGTTGCAGGTTAGGAGAATTATTAACTCTGAGAATAAGAGATGCGCAATCAGATCAGTATGGCTATGTGCTTTCTGTTACAGGAAAAACAGGCTACAGGCGTGTTAGAATTGTTGGAAATTCTGTTGCCTATCTGAAACTATGGATAGAAAACCATCCAAACAGAAATGATATAGATTCTCCTGTTTTCTGTGGTTTAGAGGTAAGGAATTTTGGTAAGGCAATGGATCATAGTGATGTATATTCTATGTTTAGAAAGGTTATGAAGAGAGCAGGAATAACCAGGAGGATTCATCCACATTTGTTTCGGCATAGCTATGTTACCAGAATGGTGGACAAAAACTTATCAGAATCTGCTCTAAAGGATCAAGTGGGATGGACAAAAGGATCAAGAATGATTGAAGTATATGAGCATCTATCAATAAAACAAAAAGATGAAGCAATCCTAAGAGCCTCAGGAATAGCTTTTGAGGAAAAGGATGACGATAACTTATTGCCAGTGGTATGCCAGAGATGTGGGAAGAAGAATCCATCCAATGCAAAAAATTGTTACAACTGTTGGATGCCATTAACTGTAGAAGAGGCTATTAATGAGATAGAAAAGGAGAAAAAAGTCACCGATGCATTGGGTTCTATCATATCGGGAGATCAAAAAGCACTATTACAGAATTTACCACAAGAAAGCAAATTGGATGTTTTATCAAGCCTACTTATCGATTTGGAAAAAAGAGGAGAATTGGATTTGATAAAAGATAGATTGAAAAAACAGAACCAAGATGAACAAAAGGATGAATCCGTGCCATTAGATAATGCCAGAAAAGAGGTAGGGAGAGACAAGAAGACTAAGGACAAACCTCTGAAAAGAGAACCTAAGCAAGAAACTGAATTCAATACAGGAATCGTCCACCACAAAGAAAAAGGAAAAAATTGAAATAAAGGCAACTATATAAGAAGATATGCAATGGACAGAAAAATACAGACCCTTTCATCTCGATGATGTGGCAGGAAATCAGGACATAATTGGAGAGCTTAAAAAATATGTTAAATTGACAGTATATGATCTGCCAAATCTTTTATTTTACGGAGACCCAGGACTGGGGAAAACCTCAAGCGCTTACTCTTTCTGCTATGATGGAAAACACGACTTTGAGCATATAAATTCTGCACAGCTCAACGGTAAGGATGATATGGATAAATTTGTGCATATTCTTGGCTCTGTAGGTGCAGGGATGTCTAATTTTGAAATAACAGAGGATAAAGATGATGAACACACCACAGAAGGAATGATCCTTATTTTTGATAAAGCCGAGATGCTCACCAAACAGGCTCAGAACGTATTGGAAAAGGCTCTGGAAAGCAGAACAGATGCCAAAGTGATCTTCATAGCGAATGATATAAGCAAATTCACAGAACCAATGCTGACCAGATTCACTGCATTTGAGTTCGAGCCTTTGAAAGATGAGGAAATAGAGATGTTGCTTATCAAGATTGCAAAGAAGGAGAACCTTCAAGTTCCAGATAGAACCATGAGAAAGATTATAGAAGACGCTAAGGGAATACCACGAAGTGCAGTCACGGCATTGCAGAAATATTGGATCATTACAAAGCATTAAAAATACAACATCTATCTATCTATATTGCCGTAAATTACTGGTTCTACAAGCAATCAGCTTACAACAGTTTTAAATATAAATACAAAATATATACTTCATGAGGACAAAGTTATCGAAGTATAACAAAACATATTTCGTTAGGATTCCAATAGAATATGTCCGTGAGCATCGTTTAGTGGATACCATGTCCGTTGATTTTTACATCAACCAAAATGGTTCAATTACAGTGAAACCTGTAAAACCTAACAACTGTGCAGAAAATGGAACACGCTGAATTGATGCGAGAACTAAACAGGATTTTACAGTATTTATTCGATGAGGAACCTAAGAAAAAGGAGGACAGAAAAACATGAGAACAGGAGGACAAGGAGGTGAACCGAGGCCCCCCAATGCTCAATTAAATAAACACGAACAGGTATTTAAAGGTTCGGAAACAACTGATGAAGAACACATCTGCCCAATACATAAAATTGAGATGACATTCCAGATAATTCCAGTTCCATTTACAGATGATGATGGAAATGTCACATATATAGATCAGGAATACTATTCTTGCTTCTACTGTGATAATCACATAGAGGATCCATTGTCTGTTATGGGAGATGGAGAAAACGCAGAAAATCTCCTTAATAAGAGAATAGTGGAATATGAGGAGAAAAATCCTTCATTCACACCCCATAAAGTCAATGGCGATCTAATAGGAGAGTTAATGGAATACCACGAATCAACAGATGCAGATGATAATCCAAGGAAGTCTATGGCGATATTTGAGATAGCAACGGCGATGTCTAATGCTATTTCTGCCAATGCAAAAGGTAAAATACTGCCCAATTTAGGCTTCTGGTGGTCAGAACCATCTGGAACCAATAAGACACCTCTTTTAGTATCTGGAATAGATGATTTCATGCCGACAATATACAAAGATCACGTAAGATATGAGACAGGAACAGCCAAAGGAATGATGAAATCTCTTGCAAAGTTTTACTCCAATGATCCAGATAAGAAGAGGGACGTCATGATAACCTGGGATGAAGCACAAGTTCTAATGGCAATGCTAAAAGAAAACTCTCTTTCAGACATCTATTCCTTTATGTGCCAGATGATAGACAATAGATTGCAATCATATACAACCATAGCCAGAGGAGAGGAGAAATACCCACCAATAACAGGAAACATATGGCTGTCTGGAGTTCCAGAAATGATTGAGAAATCCAACAAATCCTTTTGGTTTCAGGGAGCAGGAAACAGATTCCTATTTGTCAAATCCAAAAGAGTATGCATCAAGGACATTAAAAGATCCTCACTAGATGATAAGATAAGAGAGGAACAGAGAAAACACATCATAGAGGAACTCGCACTTCTTAAAAACATTAAGATGGTAAAATATTCTGATGAATTTCTCAAAGATTACAATGAATACAGAACTGAAATATTACAGGCAATAGCAGATGTTCAGTCCGATCTATCCAGTTCGCAGGATATTGATAACTATGATGTTCTTTCCAGAAGCAAATATCCTGTATTGGTCTGGAAATTAGCCATCATTCATTCTGCATCCAGAGGCAACTTCGATGGTGAAGAATTGAGAATGGAATCCATAGATTTGCAGGAAGCCATTAGGGATCTTGAGGAATACCATGCCAATGCAATGGAAGTATTCAACTACTGGCTGGAAAAATCAACAAAGGATGCAGAGATACGCAGTTCGCAGATGATTAAGAAGAAATTCGAGAAGCATATTATGACCATTCTTAAAAATCCAGATAAGAGATGGGATGTAGAAAACATAAAAGATAAAGGTAAAAATGGAGTTGAGATATTCGAAACCATAGCCTATAAATCAGAGAATGGCAAATGGGTGAGTAATGGAGACCTGCAACCTAATGCCAATATGTTGTCAGGGGATTTCCAACAGGCAGTTGAAACATTAAAAGAACAGGGGCATCTTAATGTAAGGGAAGCAGTCAGATACAATAAAGATGGTTCCAAGAATTTCAAAGAACTTTCCCATTCTGTCCATTCTGTTTCAACATTCTACAGATGGAATTATCCATCTGACACACCAAGGGGAAATTCCAATTGGTAAAATTAGTAATTAGTTTATTTAGTATAATTAGTATTTTTTTTTAATTGTACATCGATAAACACTCTTTACGTATATTGGCTGATTACTAATTTACTAATTATACTAATTAATATGTACACCCGTTTTCTGTGATAAATGAAAGATAATAATCATTTGAAAAAAAGTCTTTTGCAGTGATAGTAATCTACAGGTTCTGTATCAATTAGTAAATTAGTTTATCAATTTACTAATTGAGAGCCTAAAGGAGATGCTTTAGATCCAAACCAGAAGAATGAGTTGCCATGATAAGTAAGTAAGGTAAACCGATGACATCGAAACAGTTATGCAAATTAAAGGATTTTACCAATGGGATAATCAGAAACATAGTTCTGATGGAAAACTTACAACTGATGGATTACTATTCCATCTGATGGATTTACAGATGATGGAAATGATCTGATGGATTTCTGTTTTATCCAGTGGATGGATCAGTAGATGGAGATGGTGATGGAATACAGTGAGTCAATCTATTGCTTATTATTTCTGATATAATGTGTTGGAGATTTCCTTCCACACTTCAGGCATGATGGTCTCATTGTGATTTATTTGAATGAAATATAAGATGTTAACTGAACCTCAACAGCTTCCTTACTGTTGCCAGAGATTTACCTAATCTACTCTAGAAGACTTTCGTAACTACATTGTGTATGATACAATAAGAAAGTTTATGCTCTAAGATGCATTGTTTCAATTAATTGCCGCAATCTATTGACAAAAATGAGGTATTAAAGAGAATTGATGGAGTTTTAGACTACGTTAACGAAAGTATAAAAAACATGGATCAAGAAATTGAACGCCATCCGTATAATACAACTTTGAAAAATAATCTAATATCTAAAATAGGTGTTTCATTGGTACTTAAGATGAAGCAAACCATAGAAGATATTGCTCCCAGAAAAAGTGAATACTGGTTATATGCTAAGTCTATAAAAATAATTTATTCACGTAATATGATTGACCAATTAAGTGAGGTTCTAAAAAGCTTAAAACATGATTATTCTAATAACTTTCTAAATAGTTTTAACGAGATGATTGATGCCGATATTTTTACAGATATTCTTGAACAAGCAGAATATTTACTATCGCAATCTTATTTTAGAGCATCCGCAGTTGTTGCTGGTGTTGCTTTAGAAAGTCACCTTAGAAAGTTAGCAGAAAAGAATCAAATCCCAATTACGAGTGATGATGGGAAATATGTGAAGGCAGATTCCCTCAATGGTAACTTACTTAAGAGTCAGATTATTGATAAAACTATGAATAAATCCATAACTGGTTGGTTAGGGCTTCGTAATGATGCAGCCCATCCTGACGCAAAGCAAGGCGATGAAGGAATGATTAAACTCATGATTGATGGGATTAAGCTATTTATTGAAAAATATCCTGCTTAAACATTTAGATTCCAAGATCCAGGTATTCTGGATTAAATGAGATTTCCTTAAGTAAAACCTCTGATAGCTAAAAACCATAAACTGAATCATTAATAGAATTCTTCTTATGGAATAAAGGATTGAGTTGTTGGAAATATGTTTTGTTATAAACACATAAAGGCAGGATAAATAGATAGGAAGCAATCAAAAATCTTTTCCTGACTGGTTTTAGATATTCCCTTCCAATCGTGGAAATTTTCCTGGAAACTCCTCTAATATAGATTTGTATAGAGACTGTTCATCACTAAAACAATAAAGAGATTTGTCTATTCCCTCAAATTTTTCCTCTTTTCTATATTCTAATGGAATTCTTATTCTAAGATTCGCCCAGTCATCTGTTGTAAATTCTTTACCGTTAAAATCAGAATAATCCTTAAATTTATCATACAATTTGATAAATGGGATTTCCACATATCTCGGATATGGTAAGGCAATACAGTAAATTAAAGAAGTATTCATACCTAAATTTGTTAATCGCAACAATCTAAAAAGCTGACCTTTCTCAAATTCTATTCTATAATCAACTTTTGGGCCATACTGACTTTTCACTTCACTGACTATGAGTTTTTGATTTTGAAATCTTAAAATTTCAAGTTTATTTCTGGATATCATATTAGATACTCCTAGAAGGATAATTTTTTTATTAAACAGATTATTATTTTCTTTTTTGGAAAACGCCCCTCTAACTAATTCTAAATCAGTTTCACTATAAAGTCCATTCTTTCCCTTGAGAATTTCCTTTACCTCCTCGCTCAATCTTTCAATATTTACATCTCTAGCAATCAATAGTGACTTTAATTGGCTAATTGCATCATCGTCCAAATCAAGACCCCATTCAAAGGCATAGTGATGTGCATTATACATGGTAAAAATTCCCTTTGATAGCAACTGTTTTCCAATTAGATTTTCCATGTAAAAGCCAAAAGGCTGTCTGAATTTTTGTTTAAGAGTCTTGTCCATAACCTACATGTCAATTAGTTATGATACAAATATTATCGGATTATTACTTTGGAATAATCGAAAAGAATAGTACATCCCCGTGCTTCCTGAAGCAATGCCTCCAAATCGCTTCAGGCTGCAATGCTTGAGTTCATAGTGGATAAATTGGCCATAAGAGTCTGATGGAATTAAAGTAAGGCTATTCTGGATAAGTGTGATCTGCAATGATGATGATTTTTATCGACTTTTTTCATTTGTCCATTTTCGTCAATCCTTTTAACCTGTCATCAATAGTTTAGTCGATAATTCACTAATACATAGAATATATATAGCAAATGTGATATGTGTCTGGATGAGATATATGATAAGCGGTAAGGATCTCGTCGAATACATTATAAATTATTTTGGCGAGGTGAACGCTAAACAACTTCAGAAATTAGCTTACCTGACGGAACTTGAATACATGAAAGCGCATGGTGAAAGACTGACCGATCTATAGTTCAAAAAATTTTACTATGGCCCATATTCGGATGGAATCGAAGAAATCAAAGCAGAAGATGACAATATAATAAATACCAAAGACCATGATTATATTATCTTGAAAGACAAGAAAGTGCCTCTGTATACATACAAAAGGTCAAAGCTCAAGGTTAACAATATAAATTTAAGTCCAGAATTAAAGAGCGAAATCGACACTATCCTTAAGAAATATAAAGGAAAAACTGGAAAGGAATTGGAAGAAATTGCAGATAATACTGAACCATTTCTGGATGTGGAGGTTATGGGTGAAGCAATAGATCTTAATGGCTATGCGAAGTATTATAAGTCGCTTCTATCAGATAAATTTTGGGAAAAAGCCTTTAAAGCACGAGAAGAAAACGAGAAGAAAGGAGTATACGGAAGACGGATTATAAAAAATGACTCAGATCTGGAATCCTTCTTTTCTTGATTTTAATGTCTTGTGAAAACTACACGCTTGATCTAAGTGCGATAGAATCAGAAATTAATAAAATCAAAGATAAAAGTATCAAAGAAGAAATAAAAAAGAAGCTAGAGAAAGTGAAATCGAATCCCGAAATTGGAGAGTATAAAAAATACAAATTATCTGGAGAACGAGCCGTAAAAGTTAATCATCAAAGATATGTAATGTTCTATCATGTAGACGAAGAACAATGTATAGTTATTTTTTGACCTATTCGATAGACATGATCATGCATATAAGCGAACTTTTTAAAGCGGACATAGATTACCCCAAATAGAGAAATAAAGGTTGTTCGTGCTGGTATAAAAAAGTTACGCCTTTCCTGATGATCTGATAGCGATTCCATATCTATTTTCGATCATGTAATATCTGATTGATCGGGCCTAGTCTAAAATATACCATAAGATCGGAAACGATCCACTGATGGTAAATCTCTGATGGAATATAATAAACCTGTCCTATGCCTAATATCTGGAATATCTACTATATCTGATGGATTAATCAAATGAGAAAAGCGAATAACAAAATAAATGTATGGCATAACTATAACGCGAAGCTGTTCCAGAAATTCCTCACTATTTTCTGAATTTAAAATTATAGAGTCCTTATAAACTAAACAAACTATTGATCCATTTCTTCTATTTTAAAATCATCCCAAACAGCACTGATCTTTAACGTCTTTACCATGGTGAGAAGATTTTCCCCTACTATTGTTAACTTTAGTTCAAACTTCAATGGCATATTTTCAGCTGTAGCAATACCAATTTCACAATAATCTAGAGTAGAACAAAGATGAACCTTCGGAGAACCTTTTATGATATAGAACAAAAGCAAATCTTTTTCTTCATCTTGAAAAATATCCGTTGTTTCATTTCTTAAGCATTCATTTATTCCATTGTATATCCTTTCAAATAAGTTGCATTTACGTAAATCTTGCTTAATTTTAGGAGAGAACCAATTTAAATATCCTCCGTCATACCATTTGGATACGCGGGAGACATTCATTTCCTCTATTACTCGGTATTTAGCCCCAACACGACATCCTTTCACATATCCTTTGATCGCTTTAAATCTAATAACTCCAAATTTCGCAATAAATTCATTCATATTCTCTCCGGGTTTACCTTGCCACATCGCAAAAATCTGCGAAGAAGCGAGGTTATGTACCTGATCTCCTGTTGCTTGAATATCGTTCTTGGCGCTATAAGTTATCGACCCATCAGGATTTACCGTTTTTACTCCTGAAGATGGGGGCGTAAAAGAACCTCTGTAAAATGGTAATATACTAGTTTCCAATCTAGCCCCAGTTTGCTCCCCATGTCTTCTCAAATAATAATAGAAATACCACAAAATAAAAATTAAAAAGATTACAATAGATACAAATAATAGCGGATATTTCCAAGGGAATGGTACAAAAGACATTATCAACGTAACAATAGTACCACCAGCTAAAATGCAAGCAAGTATTACAGATAAGCCCTCATATTTAGTCATTTTCCATCTGCTAATTACATGCTCTATTAGCTCTTATATTTCTTGCTCAAACCTTCCTTCTGGAAAGGTTATTGCAAAAAAAGCCCGTATTATTTCTATTTGAAACTTTAAGATTTCACGACGATCCGATAATGGCTCCGTTTCTCTTTTGGATTGTCAGAACCCCAACCCTCCCATGTTGACCATATAGCCTATCCGATCTATCGAAAACACTCTGAAGCATAGACCAAAAAAAAGGAAAGGTCCAACTGATGGTAAATCTTTGATGGAATACAATAAACCTATCTATCTCTTACTCTCTGAATATTTTCCATAGCTGATGGATACCTGATGGTGATAGAATTTGATGGATTAAGCTACGGAATGGCCTGATGGAATGGATGGGATTTGATTAATGTTTTAAGTGAATACTAACTTGCCTATCAATTCTTTTGCGAAATTTACTATATTATGGATTTCCTATAATACTCCAGTTGTCTTTGAACTGCTCATAATCGTTGGGCTGAAACCAATAGCTCTTCTTGCCATCCTTTATGCCTTCATGAATTAGGGATTTTGCTGTTGGCGTATCCACAATATACAGGTTCGGCTCGCTGAAAACGTTGTTGACTATGAAAACATATTCAGCTATAAAGCTGTCAAGGCTACTACCAAAACGAGCTGGATTTCTCTTCGAAAGCGTCTTTACTTGTATCGTATGTGAATTCGATCCCTTCTGATCGTATATAACTACGTCAACCCCTCTGGCATTGCGGGAGGTGGGCATGGCATTCCACCCTCTCTTGCTTAACGCATAGCAAACATAATAGAGGCCAGCGTTTCCAACCAGTTGATTTCTGCCAGTACCATTATCCTTATCAGTATTGTTCATCATCACTAAATTATTAGGATTCTATTTAAAATATTCTGTGTATTTTGTAAATATATGAATCCCTTATTCTTTTATATTCCGCGCTAAGCGAAGCGGCATGGTGCGCAGAGAGCACTTTTCAATAAGCTCGCCGAAAGCAATTTTTTGGGATACAAAATGCTAATGGAAAATACGAACAAATTCTTATATATCTCTTTTCACTATTATATTTCTCTCAAAAGTATCAGAACTAACCGTAATAGAAACGGCGTTGGTATGGTAGTTTGATAAAGATGCGAAGGCAAAAGGAATAAAAAAGATGAGTGGAGAATTAAAAAAAGAGGTGATGGTATGATGGGCGGAAATACTGAGCATCCATAGACGGGAGGTAATCTTCTTTGAAGGTAATTGATTCTGTTAAAGTAACTACCATTGGCTTTAAACTTTTTGATTTAGATTTTGAAAAACGACATAGGAAGATCAATTTACTTGATCTTTTATTAAGTGTTTTATTTGATGGTTCAGATAATCCATTAGAGTCATTCCGTGTTAATTATGATTTGAACCAAAGTTCATATGAAGAAAACAAACATGATATTTATACATTCGTCACTAAGGGTATAAACACAGATGACGATTACTCCATAAGGATAGCTGATAGGAAGTATAATGATTTAACTAAGAAAGGTAGAGAGGGATTTGTTCATATTAAATTAGGTGAAATCGTAAGTATCCCTGTTATTTTTGCTCAGAAAACTCAAAAGGGGGAAATTAAGATTGAGGCCTTTTTGCATGTTGACGCAGAAGGTCTATATGAAGAGAGAAAAAAGATTAAAAGTATAGCTAGTGCTTCTTTCATAGTCTCTCTGACCCAGGGATCACAGAATGACTTTCTAAGAACAAACATAAGGCACACATTTGTTGATATAGATGACGAAAATATTAACAAATTTGAAGGGTTTGCCAAGAGAGCGGCAGAATCCGTAAAAAAGGAAACAAAAAATATGCGCGATTGGGACTTTCTGATGATAGAGAGGAAGCCAGATCATAATTTCGTACAGTTAAGAATATACCTATTGTGGTATATCTGGGAAAGATTTCTGAAGATGTATAGGACTCAGGCATACAAAGATGAAAAAAATAAGGCACTCAAAGGAAGATATATTTCTGGATGTCGTTTCATAAGATCTATAGATGATCTCATAGGCTTTTTGTCTTTCAATTCAGTTTCTGTTGCATTTGAGAACAATGGAGGAAGTAATGAAGAATTACGTGCTGATATTGAAACTTTCTTCAGATTTAATTTTAATAATCTAGGAAGTCTAAGTAATGAGTGGCTAGATTTGTTGGCAGATATATTTGCAAAGAGAGAGGACATAACTAGCTTGTTATTTCCCCATATAAGTTTATTTCTCCAATCCTTTGGGTAATTCTCTGGCCACTCATCTTCGGGAAACAGAGAAGTGTTTATGCCACCCTTGGACCTTGGCTTGTTAACTGTTTCAACGACCTAAAACGGTAAATTAGTGTAATCTATCGGAGTCTTCTGCCCTAATTCAATTTTCTTATACTTGTTGTGCCATAATAGTTGAACGTATTTTTCATCTTTTTCCATACTCATAGCCTCTTTCTTAACTCTGTGGATACTATTGATTCATCTGATAATAATATTTGTGACTCCATAGTATAGTATCTACCAATCTTATTCTTTATCAATGTGATTAATCCGAGGTTTTGTAATTAATTTACGCTCTGGAAAAACTTTGATTTACTCATCCCCATTAGAAGTATATTGTCATTGTTTGATACCTCTACATCGCCTAATTTTTACCGATGGGGTTTAGGATGGATAGTTTATTTATGAGGTCTGATGGAATTAGAATTAGAGGCATAAAGGATATTCAAAACATGCCTCAAAACGTAGAACCACTTACATAGTCTTACGTTAAAAGTAAGTAAACCGATTCCAATCCAAAATTCCGATTCGTTCAGGGCTTCGCATATAACGTAAGAAATCATACATACATAGTTTAGAAGTTTAAAGTTAGTAATTACATGAGGGTTGCCCATGTTATGTATATGTATAGGCGAAATGGAAATTCATAAAGATGATAAGAATGATAAGAGAATAACTAAAATATGCCGTATTATAAAGGAAAATTGATGTATTATAATCTGTCATACAGTGATAAGAAATGATAAGGTTATATAAGAATTGGAATTATCCATATATGGTTAACTCTTATGCGCCTCTAAAAAGAAAATATAATGAACTTCTATTAAAGAATCAAGAACTTTTAAACCAGTTGGAAGAAATGAAAAACGATGTTCTTCCTGTTGGGATGGAAAAATATGCACCATCATTCCTCTTTACAAACACGGCAACAAATGAAGAACTCTATTCATATCTGAAAGAGAATCCATCAGCTTCCAGATTCATATTCAAGAAATACACTGCAAACCAATCCTTTATAAAAGAATTAGTGGATCCAGAAAACCCCATCTATCTGGAAGGTGTCGCAGATAATCTCAAGGAAATATATCAGATAAAGGAAGAAATGGAGAATGTTGAAAGACTAAGATCTGAAAAAGGAAAACTCAACAATGAGATTTCAAAGTTACGAGATGAGATTAAACTTGTCGAGGATGAGTATGATGTCATTCATGACAACCTCGAAAAAATAAGGAAAGAGGATGAGGAATATAGCAGACAGAGAACAAACATACGAACAGATAAGGGTCTGGAGATGCTGGAACAGAATCTTAAGGAGGTTACAACATTCCAGAACACATTCCTGGACAAATGGAACAAATATTTCAGTGGAAATCCAACAGCAATAGGAATGACCATGGACAGAAATGAAATAAATCTGATGAGTAATATTAACAGACAACTAAAGGAAATGATGGAAAAGATTCACACAGAAGACTTCCTTTCTGCAGAGAATCTGGATCAATACCATCAGGAACTTCTGGATAAGATGAAAGCAGAAAAGGATAATGCATTGAAGGAAATGAATGCCTTCATGGCACATAACCCAAAGAAGCTATTGAGTAAAATATTGAATGACATAGATGTGTCTGTGAGGAAAATTAACGGTGCTCCTGATGATGTAGCCGGAGGATTCTATCTAAACAAGCTCACAGGTGGGATGGTTAAAGGTAATTTAGAGGAAAGCATGAAGTACATCAACCATCTGCTGGATCAGGTGGAGAATAGGAAGAGGCAAGGCAGTTAAAATTATTATTGTGAATGAAGTCTTATCAAGCTTTTCACACGATAAGAAAATTTAACTAAGAAAAAGTTTTAAAGTGAAATCTCCTTCTAATTAGCTAGGTTTTTCAATGAAATATAAGGAAATGGAAATTGAAAAAGTACGAAACAAATGGAAGGTTATTGGTTCCGAGGATGAATGGATATACACGAAAATATTTAACAGAAAATGGAAGGCAAAGATTGCGGTTGAAGTCTATAAGACAGGAGGTAAATGGAAAGATTACTGTATAAAAATAAACCAACACCCTTCCCACAGATTACAACCACTTCATGCAATTGAAATTATGAATAGAGCTAATGAAGAAATCATAAAATTATCACCTACATGGGAAGAGATAAGCGATTACGCAGAATACCTATTTGAAAATAACAAAAATTATGGGGTTGTGACATTGACAAATGGAGACGATTACTTTCAAAGACTACATGACACTTGGTACGAACATTCCAAATATGGTGGAAGAGTCCATATAGATCTTGGGTGCAATGGTTATCATCTAATGTTGACAAAAAATACATATATAGATTTCATCGATTTTATTAAAAATAAAAGAGAGGTGAAAGAATAATAATAAATTTTCGATGTGATATTTAAAAAGCCTGCAGCAGTAAAATGTAATTTTCTTAGGTTAAATATACATACATCTACCCTTTAGTTTAGTTGTGTGCTCAATTTTATCAATCTCTTCTTTTGCTTCATTAATGTTCCGAAATATCTGGTCACGTAATTCACGAAGCTGGTTCAAATCTTCCACAAATTCAGTTTCTATTTCTTTGGCTAGTTGTTTAAGTTTATTGTAAAAGTTATTGCTTTTAAGAAATCCTACCTTATTAGGCCAGTTATCTTCGTCATCTCCTATTACCCAAAGAAAAATATCTCCTGCATAGTCTGTTTCTATTGCTTCATTATTAAGATTGATGAATTTCTTTGTTTTAGTTTCGTTTCCATTCACATATGGAAAATCGAAATTGCTACTTTCAAGTTTTTCATATATATTGGCAGAGATCAAATTAAGAAGCTTTAGAATCTGTGAACCCTTCTCTCTTACTTCTCGCTCTGTCTCATCCAGATATTGATGCAAATTCGTAAAGTGAGCAATAATATCATCATACAGAATAGAATCCACTCTCACTTGAATAGTGCTATTGTCTCTTGAAAATTGGCTTGATGGCTCCATTGCGATGGGCTCGTTCTTAATTTCTAGAGTTTCGACTCTCTTTGCGTTTCCGAATGTAGGTTTGGGAAGTTTTAACCATTCACTACCGTAAACGAATGGCCAAACTTCCCTCCATAATTGATCGATGGCCTCATATACAGCTTTTAGATTATTTTTGTGCTCCTCGAGGTGTTTCTGCTTCCTCTGTTCTCTGAGACTTATGACTGCGGCAATATATCCAACTCCTCCTGCGACCAAACCTCCTAGGACCGTAAAAATTACGGATGTGATTAAGCTCATCTAATGACCTTTCTATACCTCAGCAACATTTCTTATATCTATCATTCCTTATCTTCTTCCTTAAGTCCCCGGTAAACCATGGTAAATATATTGTCAATCAGATCTTTCTTGAGATTTTTGTTATCGTTTATTTTTTTGTAAAATTCAAAATGTTGAGAAATGAATGATAACAGCACTTCATCAAACATGTGCCTGAACGACAGTTTGAAATTTTCCTCACTGTTTATTCTGGCGCTTGTCTTAAGATCCTCATTATTCTCAAGGCTGTTTTTCAGTCTCATCAAAATAACCTTGTCAGATTCGTTAAATTCTGTTCCATAGCGATCGTTCATCTCCTCTATGATTCTTGAAAGTGGTTCTTCCTCTTCTTTTGATGTCTTGTATTCAAGACTCTGCTTTGGCTCAAGGGATCTTTCAGATTCTCTTATCCTTATCTCACCCTGTGTTATGAGTTCTATACGGTAAGAGTCGAGATCAACCTGTCTTAGTATATCGACAGGCAGTGATTCTCTTCTGACTGGCAGCTTCCTTAATAGAATTTTCCCAAAGGCATACAGTTTCTCCAGTTCCAAATCCTGGAAACTAATTATCTGTGATAGGAATGAATATGTCCTGTTGTAATCTCTTAAAAGTTTTCTGAATTTATCCTGTTCTGATACATCAAGATCATTAAATCTGGTAACAACTTCATCTATTACTGGAAATAACTTCTCCTGCCTGTTTCTTCTGTCATAGAATATCTTCGCAAACCTATCTATATCCTCATCTGAAAAAATGTGAAAGTCAGATAGCTGCCTCTGGAAATCATACAGTATATTTGGATCTGTTCCATGCCTTAGTGTGGTGTGACCGTAGTACTGTTCAAAGGCATGTTCTATGATATCCGGTTCGTTGGCAAAGTCCAGAACCACAGGATCTTCTTTCCCTTCATATGTACGATCTAACCTGCTGAGGGTCTGTACGGCTGCAACACCGGCCAGCTTCTTATCCAGGTACATTGCATAAAGCAATGGTTCATCGAAACCCGTCTGGAACTTATTTGCAACAATTAGCATCCTGTAATCTGGCTTCCTGAAGGCTGTGGCTGTCATGGCCTCACCCATACTGTTCATGGTGCCTTCAGTGTATTCTTGCCCATCCGATGGATCTTTAACAGTGCCTGAAAATGCAACAAGTGTTTTGAATCTGTACCCATGTTTTCTGATGTATGAATCAACTGCAATTTTGAACTTTACTGCATGCAGACGTGATCTTGTGACAATCATGGCCTTAGCCTGTCCCCTTCCTTCCCGGTTCGGTATTTTATTCTTTATACTTGAACTGAAGTGCTCCACAATGATTTCAACCTTTTTCTCAATGGCATGATCATTGAGGTCAACAAATGCCTTCAGTAGTGACTTGGCCTTTGCACTCTCATATCTTGGATCGTCTTCTATTTTTTTAAGCAGGGAAAAGTATGTCTTGTATGTCATGTAGTTCTTCAGAACATCAAGAATGAATCCTTCCTCTATGGCCTGTCTCATTGTATAGAGGTGAAATGGCTCATATTGTCCATCCTCTAACTTCCGTCCAAACAGTTCCAGTGTCTTAGTTTTTGGTGTTGCTGTAAATGCATAGTAACTGACGTTTTTTTGCCTACCTCGTGCTTCCAGATCCTGAACTATGATATCTTCATATGTCTCCTCCTCTGTGTCATTCTCTTCTGCATCTTCAAGACCGTTTGCAGTCAGTACGAGTTTCATGTTCTTACTGTTTTCACCTGTTGTTGATGAGTGAGCCTCGTCTATTATAACTGCAAATCTCTTTCCAGGCAGATCCCTGATCTGGTCAACAATTCTTGGAAATTTTTGCAATGTGGTCACTATGATTTTCCTGCCCTTTTCCAGAGCCTCCCTGAGCTGTGCTGAACCTCTGTCAATACGTGTAAGAGTTCCCGAAACTTGCTCGAACTGATGGAATGTCTTCTGAAGTTGTCTGTCCAGAACCTTTCTATCGGTTATTACAATAACAGAATCATACACGTTTCTGTTTTCTGAGTCATGAAGGCTTGCAAGTCGATAGCCAAGCCATGATATGGTATTGCTCTTTCCACTTCCCGCGCTATGCTGTACAAGATAGTTTTTGCCTGTACCGGCACGTGAGGCATCAACAAGTTTTCTGACTGAATCTAATTGATGATACCTTGGGAATATAATCTTCTTTTCTCCTGTTGGCTTCCCATTCTCATCATCCACATCCTGATAGTTGATAAAATTGGTAATAATATCAGATAAGGATTCCTTGGAAAGTATATCCATCCAAATATACTCGGTTCTGAAGCCATTGGAAGGAGGATTGCCTGAACCTCCTTCATATCCCTTATTGAATGGAAAGAATCTAGTTCTTAATGCTTCAAGCTTTGTTGTCATGTAGACCATTTCTTCATCCATGGCAAAGTGAACAAGACATCTGCCAAACTTGAATAATGGTTCATGAACATCACGTTCCTTATACTGATCAATTGCATCTTTCACTGTGTATCTTGAACCACTCAATCTATCCTTTAGTTCTATTGTTATTACTGGCAGTCCGTTAATGAAGATTGCAAGATCAATGGATTTATTGTTCTTTTCACTGAAATATAGCTGTCGGATCACCGAGAATGTATTTGCCTGATGCAGTTTCATGAGATTCTCGTTCAAACCCGATTCTGGTTTTGGGTAAAATAGATCAAACGATACACCATAATCCTTTATTCCTCTTCTCAGAACATCTAGAGTTCCACGTTTCTCGATCTCTTCGTGCACCCTTTTAATGAACATATCTGAAACACTTTCATTGTGTTGCTCCTTAAGCTTATCCCACTTTTCAGGCTGAGTTGAAAGAATGAAACCGATCAGCTTATCCTTATCCATGCATAATTTTTTATCGTAATTTGTAGAAATACGTCTCACATATAATTGTTCCTCAACAAGGTAACCTTCAATGTGTGACTCCATACTCTTCTCGGAAAGATCCATATTATGTCAATAAAATATATGAGTAAGAGATATAATCTTATCTCAATGTAAAGAATCACTTGGGGTTATTGGTGGAGTAACCCCTCTAACATCTATTTTTCCTGTTACTGCCTGTGTAATGAGTGATGTTTTGTATTCTTTCAGAAATTCTATTATTTTCTGCTGCTTTAGAACTAAAAGGTCTATCTTGTTTATTTCAGAAATAACATGTTGTACAATATGAATTTGTTCATCTAATGGCGGCAATCCTATTTTAAAATTTGCAATGAAAGCTTCGGTTATCCTTTTCTGGCCAGCAGAACCTTGCATAGAGGCTTCCCCAAGATTTCTAAAGAAATTTGTTATAGTTAAGAAATACAAAAATGATTTGTTCAAGACTGAGGACGGCCTAATTACCATTAATTCAGTAGAACCGAATCCAGCATCAGGTTCAAGACCTTTTATTATAGCTCCTTTCCCATTTTCAAAGCATGGAGTAATCTTAGCCACAACAACATCTCCATTCCGAAAGTGTGTGTATCCCTTTATTACTTCATAGATAGATCTAAACTCTGTAAATCGCAAATAACCATCATCACCTATAGATTCCATTGGGAAAAATGGTACTTTGGTATCATCCGTATAATCTTTTATCTCTGATTTCGATGGATTCAGTTTAGAGACTGACTTAATCCTAATTATTTTCCAATGTTCTGGTATCTGTCCAATCCACTCAATTCCACTATCTTTCATAGGCACGTTTGGATCTAGACCCTTAGTGACAGCATTTGTTATAATTGCCTGGCGCTTCTCTTTTAAAAGTTCGATCATTTCTTGTGATCTTGAAATTATATTATCCATTAGATCAATTTCAGCGAATAAAACTTTCGTAATACTGGCTTGTTCACTAATGGGAGGAAGAGGTAAAATTATATTTTTAACTTTTTCCTCATTTATGTTATTTTGAGTATTAGAACTGAATAAAAAACTGACAAATGACTCAAATGCTTCTAGCGAGAACTTTAAGTAATCATTAAGCACTTGATTTTCTCTGTTAAACAGCCCTAAGATAGCTTGATTTGTCGTAGCAGTTATTAACAACTTTGATACTTTACCAACGCTGGCGTACATAGAATAAAGTATCGTCCCGGGAGGGAGCAAAGTTAAATTCTTAGAATTAAGCCCAGAAGCAGTTATTTTTCTTTCAGTCTCCCTTATGGCATCTGATTTAGTAATGTCCCTAATTGTAACCCATGGAAAACCGCCTTCTGAAGTCCAATAATCATTATTATCAGTTGAAGGAGTGCCACCACCAATAAAATTTTGAATAATGTATTTTAGTTTTTTGGTGCTCCACGTCACTGGTATCTGTCCAATCCACTCTACACCACTGTCCTTGTATTCAGAATATTTTGGATACTTCATTCTGTAACCTCTCTGAGAAGATCTATAATTTCATTTCCTAGCTTCTTCAGATCTGCATCAATTTCTTCCAGTGGTCTTGGTGGAACAAATTTGTAAAAATACCTGTTAAATGGGATTTCATACCCAACCTTTCCTATTTTTCCGTCCTTAATATCTCTAACACTTTCGTTTATCCATGCATCTGGCACGAATGGTTTTACCTCTCTGTTAAAATAATCATCAATATCCTCCTTCAGAGGAACATTTTCATAATCTCTTAACTCTGTATCGGCTTCCGGCTTTCCATCTGTTTCTCTCGATATCTCGGCATTTTCGTCCCGGACTCCAAATATCTTTAAGATCGCTTTTCTCTGAGCTACAGAAAGCTTAATTCCGTTAGTTAGAAGTAGAGATGATAATTTCTCTTCAAAGTCATTCTTATTATTGAATTCATTGCCTTTTAACTGGGATAATGAATTAACAATAACATCTTGAGTCTGTTGTTGATCGAGGGTTTTCTGCTTCCCGTTCTTCGTCTTCTCAAATACCTTATCCATAGAAAGTTTTGCAATTCCCTCTTCACTTATGACAAATTTCATTCTTAATGGTCTCTCTATGGTTATCTTCCTGTAGCCGAAATCCTCATTGTCAAATATCTTGACTCTTTCTCCATTTCTAGGATCAGTGAAAAGATTTCTGATCTTCTCTATATTCTCATCAGATATCTCCTTCCTCTTCTGCCCAAGACTCTTTTTCATGTCATCACTCATATCCCTTGCATCTATGAGCATGACCTTTCCTTTTCTATCTTGTTCCTTAACACTGGATAAAATCCATAGATAAGTGTTGATGTTTGTATTATAGAAGAGCTGATCCGGCAAGGCAATGATGGCTTCAAGCCAGTCATTTTCGATGATCCATCTTCTTATTTCCGATTCTCCTGATCCTGCATCTCCTGTGAATAGAGGTGAGCCATTGAATACTATTGCAATCCTCGTCTTTGTTTCTGTTTCTGGAGGATGCATTTTTGATATCATGTGCTGAAGGAATAAAAACTGGCCATCATCTATTCTAGGTAAACCTGCTCCAAATCTTCCTGAGAAACCTCTCTCATATTCCTCCTCAATAAATCCCTTATCCTGATTCCAGTCCTTTCCGAAGGGAGGGTTTGAAAGAATATAATCAAATTTCATGTCTGGAAACCCGTCATGTGAAAAACTTGAATTTGGTTTAATATTATCAGGATTTTCCCCCTTTATTATCATGTCTGATTTACACACTGCATATGTTTCATC
>JAKBGP010000011.1 GCA_021833045.1 Thermoplasmata archaeon | reverse complement strand
AGAACTGGCTTGTTTCGGTCAGGGTTGATCTGCTGGACTTTGATAATATCACATCCAAGGAGCTTAATGACCTGAAAAATATAATGGCCTTCATTTCCCGGGCCAGATCGGAGATGGGAAATCTTAGGATCACCTTAACACAGCACAGGGATGTGATGTCCCTTGCACAGAATGATGCAATAAAGTTTCTGTCCCATGATCTGTCCCATGATTTCAGGGATATCTATGACCATACATTCCAGATGATTGAGGCCCTTGATTCGTATACTCTCAGGGCAGGCGATATCCGGGATTTGTATTTCACCCTTAGATCAGCGTATACCGATAATATACTGAGGTTGCTGACCTTAGTGGCCACCATATTCCTTCCACTTACATTCCTGACAGGTTTCTATGGAATGAACTTCACAAAAGGATTTTACGAGCCTGCTTCATCTTCTATCTATGGATTCTATGGAATGGTAGTGGTCATGCTGCTTATTTCCTCAGTACTGCTTTTAATTTTCAGAAAACGTGGCTGGGTATAAAACCATAATTATATTTATTCTCAAGTTTAAAAGAACTATTACTTTGGACAATATGTATCATTATAGTTAAATCTCTAATCCAAGTATATTGAGTCATACTTCATCTTATATTGTAATATATTCCTTCAGGTAAAATCCTCTTGAATCTAAATTCACAACAAATAAACTTAACATTTACATAATTCTCATGAACTTTAACAAATAGAAGTGGATTCGCTCAATAATTTTGAAACGAGCACTTTGATTTATATAAAGCATTTTCAGTTTAAGGAAATTAAAAGAGCATCTCCAAGAGAATAGAAAAAATTCCATGAAAATAGAATATAAATTGCGTGGACCTTTCGTTCTATTTAGCCTTTATCAAGAATGATTTACTTTCCTTACTTATCTATCTACGATTTAGAAACGAATCTACTGTTCATTCTCAATTTAAATAGATAATTGATTATGTTGATATATGAGACATATGTATTGTTAGATTTAATATAATTAAAAGTGTTTGACATAAATGGATAAAACTCAGGCGATGAGAAAATTTGTCAAAGAGAACATCCTTAAACTTACTTCTGCAGAATGTGATAAGGAGGTAGAAAAACAACTAAGAAGGGATTTTGCAGAAAAAAATAGGTTAAGAACTGCCTCAAGATTTACAGCAAATGATGTTGCAGAAGAAATCGTGAAATACTTGCTAAGGACTCGTGTACTAGATTTGAATGAGTTTATGCAAGAGACCGCAAAAATTAAATTTATCAATCAACACTTTAACGAACAGAAACTAGGAACCCTCTTCAATACTTACAAAGATTCCAATAATAAGTTGATTTTAAACGTTGACGATTTACGTAATTTGCACAATAAACAATTCATACTAAAAATTGAGGAGGAATTTAAGAAGAAAGCTAATGAGAGAAGTAATGAAGAAAGTGAAGATCTAAGACGGGAGGTTGATTACTTAAGACAACAATTAGAGGAAAAAGATAAACAACTCAGTAAATATGATAGTGATCTCAAAGTACCAATTGAATTCAAAATAGAAGACCTAGAGAGACAAATAGTACAATCAGAATTACCAATTCAAGGAGCTACGAATTCCCATTGGTGGCAGATCTTGGGATTATCACAGAATCCTTTCGAAACAAATCAAGGACTATATTGGTTATCTAAGGAGAAGTATGATGATGTGGTTGTGCAGACTCCTTTGATAAAGAAATATGCTGATGACATTTCCCGTAATCCTGACAGTTTTTCAAATAAAACTATAATCCTTGCTGGTGAATTTGGATCTGGAAAAACTACTGTTTTTCAATATTTGACAAATCCTGCTACAGTTGCAGGATTAATGTGCGTATATATAATTATGAATCCATCTCCGAGTGTATCAAATCTGACAAATATTTTTCTTGAACAACTTTTAGATAACCTTTCAGAAGTTTATTTTCAAATATATCACACAGATCCTAGGTCAAAGCGACCTTCTGGTAACTTATATAATGATTGCCTAGAACTTTTAAGATTACTTGGGAATGATGCACCAAAAGGTTTTTTGGTATTTGTGGATGGACTACACAAAACAGATTCTTACTTTGAACAAGTGCTAGAATTTCTGAAACAACTACAGAATGTTCAAGAATATTTTGCCAATAAGTCGATCAAACTTGGAACAATTGTGGCAGGTTCAAGGTTATGGGAAAATGAATTTGCAAGAAGACCATCCCTCTCAGGGAGTTTCTACAGGATAGACAGTATTCCTCATCTAACAGAAGAACTAGCTCTAGAGGCAGTTAAAAAAAGGATAAACTCGTTTTCTACAAGGAATGATGAAACAATTAGAATTGAAGAAAGTGGGCTAAAACAAGCATTCAAAGTTCTGAATGAAAGACTGAAAAAAGAAATTACATTTCGAGACTACCTAGATCATATTCGAGAACGACTAGACTTGAATCAATTTGAAGAAATTGGCCTTTCTGTCAAAGTACATGTAGAGACTGTTGACATCGTAAGAGCAAGCATAAAGAGAAGCCAAATAAACGATCAGTATTTATCTTTGCTTTCTGAAGTTGAGAGTAGTATTAAACTACGTAAAGCGTTCCAACTTGTGTTGACATCTATATATAGGAAAGGTGCGTCAGAAACAGAACAGATATACCTAAATTACAAGCCCGTCTTTATCCTGTTAAAAAAACATGATTTGTTGGTCCAAAAGAAAAGTACAACAGAACCAACGTTTAAGTGGCATCTTTCAGATGAGTTTATGAGGACTATTGTTCAGATATGTGATAATCTTAAACTAAAACCAGGAAGAGTTTTGTTCGCTGCATTTGAACAAGAAACTTTGTCTCAATCTTCAGAGGCTGAGACTATCTATGGAGGAGTGTTAAGTACAATAGTTGATTTTAAGAACTCTTGGACTGACTCTTTCCCAGAAATTGCAAATTTGCTAAAATTATCTGCAGTAGCAATTACACAAGTGAACAATAACATAAGAAACAACCAACCTACAAACTCCGATAATTTCAAGCTTCCTTTGAAGTGGTTAGCTGAAGCAATTAATAGAATTATTTATGCAAATCATAATGAAAATGAAGATCAATGGCTCCTGTTTTCAAAGTCATGGGCTATCCCAGAAAATATAGATGAACTTTCAAAGTATGCCTTTGGTGATTTTGAAATTCCGGATAATCGTTCTCAATTGTACGGTTTTCTCCACAATCACACAAAAGCTTTGAGTCAGCTGTCAAAAATACTTTCTGATCAAGTGAAAGGAGAAGGAATATCCAGGTTGAATGGAAGAGAATTGACTGTGACCCAGTTTCAAAAAATTCACTCACTAAGAATGAAGTTTCTTTCCCAAATGTATGAGGAAGTTGTAGACGGGGTTTGCAGTTTACTTGAGGAAAATATTAGAGAAGTGTTTTACCCATGTATGAGAGCTCTTTGGGGCAATGATTCTATAAAATTAATTCCTGATGAAGTTAGAAAAAGAATTTCTGAATTATCAAGCCGCGGAAATTTCCAAACAAGGAGAGATTCAGACGAAAACTTTTTCTACGACATGGCAAGAGGGGAATATACAGAAGTTCTATCTGTTAAAGACATAAGAAAGGGACTTTTCTCAGAAATCATCAAAACAGATGATTTTGAGAAATTCAAAAATTATTTAAATCTCTCATTCTCACTAGACAATAGGGTTGCTCACAGAGACCGGAAGAAGTATTTTAGTCAACACTCAACAGAGATAGGAGATATATTAAAGGACTTACCAAAAAATCTTGAAATTTTTCATAAGTTAACTCAAGAATTTCTTATGAACTGCGATGTTCAACAGAAGGTAGCAAATGGAACGTTGATCACTAAATTTAAACCTTCTTTGAGTTTCTCTTTTCCCTCAAAAGAGTTTACAGTGACCAAAGATACGATAGATAAAATTACCCAAACGTTACTTGAGTCAATTATGTACTCTGGAATTGCACCTCAGAACTTAAACGAAATTTTTTCATATAGCAAGCAGGAACCTGAGAGTTTAATATCCGTATTTAGAGCTCTTCTTGCAGAAGGTCATATTTTAATTTTTATCGATATTTTCAAACCTATAGAAATTCGCATTACTGATAAGGGTAGGGAACTTATGACGAAGTACAACAAATTGTTTAATACTTAATTTTTCATTTTTGTCTTATTTAACAAAATACTATATTGCATTAAATCCGGTTTTAAATAGACATGTTCTTACACGTTTCAGATTTTTAATGGAAAAATCAAGACTTTTTTTTACGGAGAGTGTAAAAACATAGATTTATAAGAAGGGACACAGGAATTCAAAATTTGCAGAAAGAAGAAGTAATTCAATAGACTTTTACTCTCCAAATTAAAGAATGAAGCTTAAAAGTAATTTATTTCTGAACCCGAAAAAATGGGTGTGATCAACTGTTTAGGAGTTATGGAGAAATTGATTAGTGAATTTGCACAAAATGCCAACAATATCATTAAATAAGCCAAAATTAGAATAGAATGCTCTGCTAATGTCTAAAATCGGAATAGGAGATCAATTCACTTATGAATATTCGACTCATTTAGCGTTTCCTAAGAGAATCAGCGGTTATTTAGAATACGCTTTCTTACTATTTGGGTTTGAATTTTCACTCACCTCAAATTGTGTACAAAGTTTCTTTTTGTGTGATTCTGATACTGTTCAAAACTTTCATTGATATGATGAAAACTCATTTTTCTTTGTACACTCTTGTTCTCCATACTGCATAAATTCAACCTCCTTCATTTAATAACATATCTTAACTGGTTTTTCCATGCTGAAGATCATAATGGAAGTTCTATGGTAAGAATTAAACATTATTCATCCCCTGGCAAAAAATAATGTTAAGATTTTTACCAGTTCAAAATCATTCCGTTTTAACCTCAACATAAAAATCTTCTGTTGGATTTTTTTTCCTAACAGCAATTTTCCTCGCAATTTTTCCATTTTTTACGGCCTCCTGGACCATTATGTCACATATTTTTTCAAATTTTTCTTTTGAAGCGTTTTTAAATAACCATCTTTGTTGTTGATTGATTTTTACCGCCAAGTTTAATTTAGCTAAAATATTGAAATACATTTTTGGTATTTTCTTACTAAATAACAGAGAAAATAAAGAAGGCAATCTCGTTAAAATCACTCATCTGGAATCTCGTTGAACATCCTTATTGTAACTAAGGTAAGCCATTCTTTATACCTTGTCTTGAACTCAGGAGTAATCTTATTCTCAAACCCTTTTGTCTGTGCTTCATACATAATATTTACAAATGATTCGATCATTATCCTTGAATTGACATCGGTATACAAGCGCTTCTCGGATTTAGACATAAGGTCAATTGCCTTGGCTCCTTCATCTAATTTGTTAATGAAATCTTCCTTAAAGAGATCGGATATTTTTACTGTATAGGTTTTAACATTATTCTTTACGGGAACTTCAAGTATTGATTTATTTATAGTTAAAGTAAGTGGTTCCTGATAATTCTCTATTCTATGCATATAAGAAGTAGGTTTCAATCGATAAGACATTCCAATTTCTCCAACTTGTGGGTTACGTCCACGTAAAGCAAAAGATCTTTTTCTCGAAGCAGGTTTAAACTGTTTTTCAATTGATCCTATCATCATTTAATCCCCAGTGTAATTGAGATATTTCCGTCTGCATTAGTAGTTAGTATCCATTTACTTCCAACAATGTATTTACCTGCTTCTTCAAACGGAAGCATCATTTGGATCAGGTTGGTGAATGATTCCGATGGTAAAGATTCGTCTCTTTCAGTGGGTAGTCTTGCTTGAATTTCACTATTCATTGGGATAGGAGTACCCATTGTAATTTGAACTACGATATCTCCAGTTGCAATGTCAGTTACTCTCTGTACATTGAGGACCTGAATTATTATCTCTTTCATCTCAATCCCTACATGCATGTATGTCTATACATTTAAAAGCTTTTACTCGAGAAAATTCGTTGCACATAGTTGCATTTCAAAATGATTTATATTTACAACTATCACAGTGTTTAGTCATATTTAACCAAACACAACCATACATAACATAATTATTAACACGAAAGATATACATAATACGATGAATGAATTCTATCCAACATATGCTATTGCACCAAAGAAAAAACCAAAGAGGAGAAAACCCCGCAGACCTAGGCGACCATAAATGACTACAACTAGACGAAAAAAACCAAAACCATATCTTGACACCAATATTATTCTTGACTACATTAGAAATAGAAAGAAGGATTCAGTTCTCCTGTTGGAAACCCTCAAGCGTAGAAAATTACGAACTTGGACTGCTTTTTATACGATACTTGAAGTAATTGACAAGGAACTAGAAAGTAAATGGATATGGAGAAGGGCTCAATCTGGGGAAACCCTTGAAGATATTATAAGAACAAGATATCCGAGAAAATTGACAAAGGAAGAACTGAGATCGGTTTACGATGAAGTTGTAAAAAAATTCTGGAAAGATTTCATAGAGACAGATATAATTTATCTATCTGTTCCTTATGATGAGGACTGGGATGATATTCTTCAAATTATGATTGAATCTAACATCTCTATAGGTGATGCTATACAAATTGATGCTGCGATCAAAAGCGGAAGCAATGTTTTCATAACAAGGGACGGTGATCTTCTCAAGACTATGAAAGAGAAGTCTCAGAAAATGAAATTAAATATAATAGCTGCTAGTCCACAAGACTTGGAAAAAAAATTGAAAGCAGGAAATATTTTACCCATATTGCCTATGGCGAAAGGGGGAAAAGATGACAGAAAACCTGTATGAAAAATATAAAACATCTTACTGTGTATGTGTCAAGTTGGTAATTTTATCATGTCTTGTATTTAATGGTATATAAACCAGATTAGAGGTCTTACTCATTATCCCCCCAATAAGTAAAGGAAGCCTATAAAAGAATAGAGTCTTGAAATTGTAATTCAATCTGGAGATGATCTTTGATACTGAATTATTAAAAGAAGATCAGTTAAAAACCCTTGATCTTAAGGTACAGCACAACTTAAAACGCTCCAAACAATAAGCACTGTGACACCTTCTTCGCAGTACAGTCACTAATTTTATAAACCTGCCCATTCCTGAGCAAACAACTTGGCCTGTTCAAGCACAGTTTCAGTTGCTTTCACTTGCCCATCAGGCGGATAATGGTATTTTCGTAGGATCCTTTTAACTACAAGCCTCATTTGAGCCTGCACGCTTTCCCTGATGGTCCAATCAATTTTCACATTCTTCTTCAGTGCTAAAACCAACTCCCTTGCAATATCTTTTAAGGTTTCGTCACCCATTATTTCTTTGGCATTCTTGTAGTCCGCCAGTGCATCATAAAAAGCAATCTCATCAACATTGAGATGTAGCATCTCTCCCCTCTTCTGATCCTCACGTATTTTCTTTGCCAGTTCAATTAATTCTTCCAGAGCCTGAGCAGCATCTATGCTCCTGTTGATGTATCTCTTTACAGTCTTGTCCAACAACTCTGCAAAAGACCTACCCTGAACAACGCTATTCTTGAGTCTTAATTTTATTTGATCAGCTAACAATCTTTTTAAGGCTTCGAATGCGAGATTCTTCTGCTTCATCCCTTTTACTTCAGAAAGAAACTGATCTGACAGAATTGATATGTCAGGTTTTTGAATCCCTGCAGCTTCGAAGAGATCGATTACCCTGTCTGATACTATAGATTTTGAAAGTATTTGTTTTATTGCTGAGTCTGTGTTATTGTAGTCTCTTTCTGAATCTTCACTGTTCTTCAATATGGCTGCCCTGACAGCTTGGAAGAAACCTATCTCGTCTCTGAGGATGGCTGATTCCTGACTTGGTACACACAACGCATAGGCTCTGGAAAGAGCAAGAACATTTTCAAGAAATCTCTCCTTTCCCCTCTCTATTGACAGAATAAAATCAGAAGCGTCCAGAATTATCCTGAGCTTCTCTTTCGAATCTGCAGTGAAAAATTTCAGGTAATCATATCCATGAAACAGTGCAGATACAATTTCAAACTTTTCCTGCATTAAAGCAATGGCCTGATCCATCGGTATTCCTGTATCCTCTCTGTCCCCATCGGAGTAGATATGCAGTGCCTTCTTCAGATCAAGACCTATTCCAATGTAATCTACCACAAGGCCTCCCGGTTTATCCCTGAAAACCCTATTCACTCTTGCAATGGCCTGCATTAGTGTATGGCCCTGCATCGGTTTGTCTACATACATGGTATGAAGGCTTGGAACATCGAACCCAGTAAGCCACATATCTCTGACAATGATAACTTTGAGGAGATCGTCCGGATCTTTAAATCTGTCTCCTATTCTATCCCTTCTCTCCTTGTTTCTGATGTGTTCCTGCCATTCCGGCCCATCTGATGCAGAACCAGTCATTACTACTTTGATTGTTCCCTTTGAATCATCCATGTGATACCATGCCGGCCTCAGTTTTATGATCTCATTGTGGAGTTCAACGGCAATTCTCCTACTCATGGTTACAATCATTGTCTTTCCATCCAGGATGTTCAGGCGGTTTTCCCAGTGCTTCACAAAATCTTCGGCAATCTTGCTTATCCTTTCTTCTGTTCCGACAACTTTTTCCAAGGTACTCCACTTGGTCTTCTGCTTTTCCTTTCCTTCTGTCTCTTCTCCCTCTGTGGCTGCATCGAATTCGCTGTCAATCTTGGGTACCTCCTCCGGTTTGAGCCTTATCTCAACAAGACGATTTTCATAGTAAATTCTAACTGTATTTTTGTCCTCTACCGATTTCTGGATATCATACACATCAACATATTTCCCAAACACAGCATAAGTGCTACGATCCGCTTTTTCTATGGGCGTACCCGTGAAACCAATGAATGAGGCTTTTGGTAATGCATCTCTGATGTACTTGGCATATCCATATTTTAACAGGGCCCCATCGTCATTCTTTGGAATTTTTAGCCCAAACCCATACTGAGTCCTGTGGGCTTCGTCTGCTATAACGATTATATTCTCTCTTTCAGATAGTAGAGGGAATTCATGACCTTGGCTTTCAGGGAGGAACTTCTGAATAGTAGTGAACACGATTCCTCCTGATGCAACTTTTAAGAGCGAATAAAGGTCTTTTCGTGTATCAGCCCGTCTTGGCTCTTGTCTCAGCAATTCCTGACACCTTGTGAATGTTGCAAAGAGCTGCCCGTCAAGGTCATTCCTGTCTGTGATCACAACAATGGTTGGATTCTCTAATTCCTTCTTCAAAGCCAGTTTGGAAGCATAGAAAACCATGGTGAGGCTCTTTCCGGAACCCTGTGTATGCCAGACAATGCCTGCCTTCTTACTACCTCCCTTTGCTAATACTGTTGTATTTATTGCCTTTTCAACAGCATTGTACTGGTGGTATGCTGCCAGTTTCTTTACTGTACGCGTAACATTGTTAACAGTATCCCTTTCCTCTTCGTATACAATATAGTGTCGGATAAGATCAAGGAAGGTCTTTTTGTTCAACATCCCTTCAATGAGGGTTTCGTATTGCGGTATATTTTTCTCAGATGGTTCAAAGTTAACCGTCTTCCAGGGCATGAATCTCTCATAAAGGGAGGATATGGTTCCTGCCTTTGCAATGATGCCGTCGCTAATGATTATGATTTCATTAAATCTGAAAAGTGAGGGAATTTCATTCTTGTAGGTCTGTATCTGCTTGTAAGCAGAGAGGATTGTTGCCTTTTCATCAGTGGGATTCTTCAGTTCGACTACGATCAATGGCAATCCATTAACAAATATAACAATATCTGGCCTTCTGTCTGGCAGATTGTCTCTTTTATCCTTCTTAATGGTGAATTGGTTCAGGGCAAGGAATTCATTGTTTTCCGGGTTATCGAAGTCTATAATCCACACCTTTTCTCCCCTGATTCTTCCACCCTTGTCTTTGAATTCCACATCCACTCCATTGAAAAGCATCCTATGGAAACTTTTGTTATTGGAAACCAGATCCTGAGAATCGTTCCTTATAATTTTCCTGAGGGCATCTTCAATTGCCTCACTGGGAATATTTGGGTTCAATTTGTAGAGGCTGCTTTTGAGCTGTCCAAAAAAGAAAACCTGATCATTCTTTCTTTCCTCTGAAATAGTGCCTTCTGAGATATTTGGGGCATAATCAGTATTGTACTGATGATCTGCAAGGGCATCCATGAAAGTTTTCTCAAAGTCCTGTTCATAGAATCTATCCAACACTTGTCTCCTCCATCGAAACTCTGATTTTGCCGGACATTAATTTAGGTAAAAGCAGGTCACGAATTTTTGATAAGGCAAGATTCTCAAAGCAACGCTTTGAAATATTTTCAAAAATAGGTTCAGATACTGCTTTGAATTTGTTAATCACAATATCTTCAGGTACTATTATTTGAAGATTTTCGATGTTTCCTTTATTTATGTGTTGCTGTGCTCCTCCAGTTTGGTTAGAAATGAGCTTATTTAAATTAGCTTGTAGGGTAAAGTACAAATATTCTGAATTTAGAATTTCCGTAGGGATAATACCAACCACGGACTGATTGCCACAAGTATCTATTTCTATTATACTAATTTGACCTAATGTAGCTCCCGTAATCGCCAATACTACCGTTCCTTTTGGCATCAATTTGGTAGCAGACTCTTTTACTGCATTTTCTGTTATATATTCTGAAGGTTCAATAATACGAAATTCATTTATCTTACCTGAATTTATCCAAGGTATTGTACCATTTTCCCAATAACTTTTATTCATTGTAGAGGGTGTTCCACCTAATATCGTTTTAAATTCTTTACCAATTTTGGAAACGTGCCAACCTTTTGGGATCATTTCCAACTCAGAATCTATCATCTCCCCTCCACTTGACTTATATGGTTGGTCATTTACGTCCGGAAATTCAAAGTCGATGAACCAGTGCTTGAATAGGGATTGGGCAATGGATTCGAGGGTTTTATTCATCTGTTGATTGAGTTCTATTTTAGTATCCAAATTTGACAGAATATTTGCAATTGCTGTTTGCTCAGCGTAATCTGGTATTGCAATTTCCAAGTTGTAAACATTTTCTCTGTTTAATCCAGGCACAGCTGAATGAGTGTTCATCTCATCAAGTTTTATGGTTTGCAGGAAATAGTACCAAAATTCAAAATCACCAATTCCGTGTATAGTAAGATAATAGGTCGTGTCAATAGGCCAAAAATTATCCTTCGAAAATCTTACTGAACCAACATTGCCTTTCCTTCCAATTATAATACCGGGTCCTTCAACAAGATATTTATCATGAAAACCTACGATCCCATTGGACCCGTACACCGGATAGTACCCCTTTCTCCTCTGGTCTTCTCTTAGGCCTTTACCGTAGTTTAATTTGATCATGTTCCGTATAAATCTGGAATCCCATTTTCTAATTTCAGAATTCAAACCCAATCTTCTCCAGATTTTTCTTTATCTCTTCATCAAGTTTGTTACCATCTTCCATCAGTCTTGCAAGTTCTGAGGTAAAATTATTCATCTTGTCCTCAAAATCTTCATCGTCATCCACTTCTTCGCTTCCAACGTATCTTCCCGGGGTGAGAATCCAGTTGTTTTTCCTTACATCCTCCACATCTACGGATTTGCAAAAACCAGGAATATTTTGATATTTGGTCTCCGAACTTTCCAAATGTTCTCCTCTCCAGAGATGGTATGTGTTTGAAATTTTCTTTATATCAACATAAGTAAGTTCCCTGTGTCTCCTATCTATCATATTCCCTAGCTTCCTTGCATCTATGAAAAGAATCTGATTCTTCCTATCGCGGAATTTGTTGTTGTGCATATCCCTTGAAACAAACCATAGACATGCAGGAATTCCAGTGTTGTAAAATAGCTTGTCGGGAAGTGCAACCATGCAGTCTATCAGATAATCTTCAATGATGTTTTTCCTGATTTCTCCTTCGTTGGATGTATTGGAACTCATGGAACCGTTAGCTAGAACAAAACCTGCAATGCCGCTGTGAGAAAGATGATTAATGAAATGCTGAACCCATGCAAAGTTGGCATTGCCTGCTGGTGGCACCCCGTATTTCCATCTTACGTCATTTTTTAGGGAATCCCCACCCCAATCAGAGTCATTAAAAGGTGGATTTGCAAGAATGAAGTTTGCTTTGAGGTCTCTGTGGGCATCGTTGAGAAGACTACCCTCGCTGTTCCATCTGACAGAATCAGCATCTATTCCTCTGATTGCCAGGTTCATCCTACAGAGTTTCCAGGTAGTCTGGTTGGACTCCTGGCCAAATATGTGTATGTCATCCAACCTTCCCTGATGCGTTTCAACAAACTTCTCACTCTGCACAAACATTCCGCCAGAGCCACAGCATGGATCGAATACCCTCCCGGTGAAGGGTTCAATCATTTCAACAAGCAACTGAACAATGCTTCTTGGAGTGTAGAACTGACCACCCTTCTTTCCCTCTGCATCTGCGAACTGCCCAATGAAATATTCATATACCTTTCCAAGAAGATCTTTGCTTACTCCTTCCATTGCGTTGAATCCAATGCCACTTATCATATCTATGAGTTCACCTAGCTTCTGCTTATCCAGAGCAGGACGTGCATAGTCCCTTGACAGTACCCCTTTGAGAGTAGCATTGTCGCGTTCAAGTGCATCCATGGCCTTATCCACAATCACCCCTATGGTTGGTTGCTTTGCATTTTCCATAAGATAAGTCCATCTTGCTTCAGGGTCAACCCAGAAAACGTTCTTTGCCCTGTATTCATCAATGTCTTCAGAACTGGAAAGTCCTTCCGGATCTTGCTCAATCTCCTTGTAAGTTTCATCGAAAGAATCGGAAATGTATTTGAGAAAAATTAGTCCAAGCACGACATGTTTATATTCGGCAGCATCCATGTTGCTTCTAAGTTTGTCGGCAGCTTTCCATAATTCCTTTTCAAACCCAAGATCTCCACCGTTGCCACTTGCCACAATTAGTTTAATAGTCGAGTCTATATCAACGTTTGTTTATCATTTATAAACCAATTAATTGTTAAAGTTTTCAAATCGAGACCGCAAACGGAATTACGGTGAACTAATTTTAAAAAAATGAGGGTGACTTGAGATTTTTCATGAAAAGCTAAGCAGGTAGACATCAGAGCCTTACCTTCCCTTATGTTGGCAGAATACCTAGAATATGGCGCGGAAAATATTGAAAAAAATGAATTGAAATAATTTTAACGAAAGGAACAGATTTCAGGTAAGATAAAGTACTATGTGTGAATTAGAAATCCTTTAAGATCTGTGTTCACATTCCTATGAGGGATTTTACCGTATGTATCATTGACATTAGGGTGAAAAAACCAAAGTAGTTTTTCACCTTCCAGTAATGCAAGTGAAAAGCCAAACGACCTATTTTTCAATAATTTTATCTAAAAATTGTGAAATGCAATCCATTTACAAAGGAGTGCTACGACGGATCAAAAGATCAGTTCTACATCTTCTATTCATTATCAAGGAGAGCAATGGATTAGACGAAAAATATGTAAGAACTGAACTAATTGCCTGTTGGAGAGGTTAAAATTTGTGATTGACAGTGTTTTTGATGTCAACTTGATATTGCTAAAATGAGGCATTGGGTTATTGCAATTCTTCATGATATCTATTAATTACCAAACAAGATCAAAGTATTTCGAGACACAAGTGCCATATGAAACATACGTATAATGCTATTCATGTTTACTTACTTTCTCAATTTTTTTATATCTAAGTCTAGATAATAGAAATCCATGGGAGATACATCAAGAGTAAATCAATCCACTTTGTAATTTCCGGGTTTAATTCCATTGTAAGGTTCAACTTGTAATCTACGAAACTTAGAGTAATGGATTTTTGATGATAAAAACACACGAGATGAATATGAGGAACTTTTTAAAACTGGAAATGTACTACTATCTACTCTCCCTTTCCGCAAATATCTATTTGTTATTATTAGTGGATAAATGGAATATTTTGCTTGTTTGCAAGTATCCATTTTTGAATAATCATCCCTTATTTCAAGAAAAAAAAGATTAGAATTGTTCTTGTTTCTAAGTATCAGCCTTATAAAAGAAAATAAAAGAATGTATAGAATCGGAGCAAAAGTCATTCCAAAATCGATTGAAAAAAATTTTGGATCAAGTAATCTCTGCAACAATATTAGCAAAAAATAATAGATGAATAAAACACCCAATTCATATATTGAAAAAAAGTCAGTGATCTTCAGTAATTTATAAGCATTGACTTTAATGCTTGCAAGATTTGTTTTGTGCTCTGGATATTCGATCTTATGAAACAGATCTTTTAGTTCCAAGATTGAATACTCATTTTGTTCATAGCAGGATTTGCAACAATAAACTTGTAACTCTCTGGTATAAACTGGGGACTCATGATGATGAAATACAGACCCCTTTCTGTCTTTTGAACCGTACCATCGTGTAAGAACATAAATACAAACAACAAAAAGTGCTGAGAATCCACTTAAGAAAAAAATTAGATAATTAAAAGTTGACTGGGAAGAAGCAATGGTAGAAGAATATGCTGCAACAAGTATGGATACATCCGCTATTGCCAATTGGATTATTGCCAACCAATACGTCAGACGTGCAGATTTTTTTAAAGAGATGTCGAGATCTATACCTTCCAACATAAACTGGGGGTTTTCTTTTGCCAGGTATTTCAATATAACAAGAACATCAATTTTATTATTTGTTGCTAGTCCACTGTTTTCCAATAAGATTGAATATACCTACATCATTTAAATTTTTCTGAATTGTGGGAAGTTCATAATTGCAAGAATGGAATAGAACAATTCGATAGAATTTATTGAAAACTGACATTATTCTGAATTCCTAGAATAAGTGGAATGAACAGAGTTCCCTATGTATTAGTTTCCAGGAATTTTCATCGGAAATTATTATTGAAACAAACTAAGAAATGTGATCTTGAAAAGTGAAAGCGTTATTAATTTGTATCAGGAGTCATGATTTTTACCTTTCTCCTTTAACAAGGAGAGGATTAGAATTAAAGTAAACCGAATCAAGTGTTCAATTATGCTAACCTCTTAACATAAACGAAAGATGATTGAGATTGACAATTGGGGGAAAAATATAGCTTTTAACCGTACTTCACAATTCGTGGTTTTTCTCCTGGACCACCGTGAAGAAAAATCAAAATTCTATTTTGTAATATCTTTTCTTTTGTGCCTTTAAATATTTTGGGATCGTTGATCAGGAATTCTTCAATTTTTCTTTTGAATGCGTTTAAATCATATTCCCCAAAAAATAGTTCAATCCCAATTTTATAACAAGTAGGTTTATTTAAAAATGATGATAATTTATTAAGATCTTTCATAACTTCACTCTTATAAAATGGATCCACTCTTTTTATTTCAATTACAGCAAGATTCTCTGAATTGGATTCAGGAACATGAACAATTAAATCTGGACTTTTGCCTCTAATATTATTCGGAATAAGAGGTGTTTTGTGCTTAAAATACTCTCCATGAAGTGTATAACCTCTATCATAAAGGTTACAACGGAGTTGATGGTATAATTCATAAGCATAAACTCTTTCCTTATATTTCATAGTGCCTTCATTTTCAACTGCGGATTGAAAAGTGAAATATTCCTTACCTATCGATTCGCATGCGCATTGTAATTTGTTCAAGAACCATTTGACATCTTCATTATCATCATTCAAATTCATTCCCTCAAAACCCCTCAACAACCGGCAATGGAAATATAGAATCTTTATCTTTGTCCTGTTTAGGCCTCAACTCCATCGCATATTCAAATGATTCAGCCTGAATGAATTTATCTGCCAATGCCTTATAGGGAACCCAAGTGCCGGCAAAACCTAATACTCTCCTCGCATCTGCGACCATCTCCAATTGATCCGCAGTCCATAGTGGTGACACATAACCCGTTCTCGTTAGTGAATTGAGTGGAATAAATCTCATAGGATAAACTGATGCCCCCCATTCCATAAGATTCTTTAACCGTAACAGGAAATCTGCAGGTGTGTCACCTTTTTTATGTTGTTCATCCCAGAAATTGTGAAGCATGTAGAAGATCAGATTTTTTTTCTTGTATCCTGCATCTCCGAGAAGGTTGATAGCCTTCTTTATGTAAGGGCCTTCCCAGGGCCAGTCATAAGCCATGTGAATAGTTTTCGATTTTACATCTGCAAGGAGTCCTGCAGTCTCCTCATCCATAAGCCTTGCATCGAGCCCCTGGTTGAAATCAGCTTCTATTCCTTGTTCAATGAGCTCCCTGAGCATTGATTTTGCATATGGTGAAGCGAGGAAATTATTGTCCCATATAGTGACTTTCTTGTGGTTGGGATGCATAAGATCTTGAATGGATGGTTTCTCATCCCTCATACCTCCTTCCACTTTAGGAACGACACAGAACTGGCACTTCCTAATGCATCCTCTGGAAGTGAATACAATAGAGCGATCCCAGTTCTTCCATTTTTCCACCTGTTTCAACAGGTGATATGCAGGAAGCATTCCTTCCGCCTCTTTCACTAATCCTAGATGCACTTTGACATATGGAAATGTTTTCTTTATATTTTGGGGCATGAGAGTCGCATAAATTCCCCCAACTCTTATTTCTGCTGATGGAAAATGCTTATGATAATATTCTATGGCCTCATGTACAGGCTTCCAGGAATATGTAAATAGAGAAGTTATGTATATTTTGTCTGGTTCAAAATCAAGCGAGGATGTTCCATTTACTAGATTAACATTATTCCATTTTCTTTCCTCAAGTTTTCCTAATTTTAAAAGTCCTAAGGGAGGGTATTTTGAATAATAGGAGGGTTCAACTAATAGGATCCTCATGGATCCTTAACAATGATAGAAATTTAAAATTTTTGGATCCTTTAGGATCCTTCAGTATACTAAAATAAATCATTAAGGATTTTACTCTTTATTCCATTGCTGAATCCATTGTACAAGAAAATCAGCTATAAGTATGAGTTGATACACGCTTCTTGGATTGTTCATATCATCCATAAAAGTATGCCCAGATGGATTCCTTAGATATTTGTTAAATCCCAAGATAACCCTTTTGAAAGATTCCATGTGATCATTTATGTCAAAACCATTGTTATCTGGAGGTCTATACTTTCTCATAAATGAATTCACAAGATCAGTCAATTCTATACGAGTATTTTCTTCGATTTCAAGTTTCCTTTTCATTAATTGCTCGATAAATATGAAAGCCTTCATGGTTGCACCCTGCATATCATTTGCCTCTTTGAGTCGGTTGGCAAGTTCCGGTTCAACTATTTTTTCTCTCAGGAAGTTTAGCACAGTTTGTGGGATTGGACTTTTATGCTTCTTCGGCGATTTTACAATTTCCTTGATTTCATCATTAGTATTCAAAAGATTATTGACTTCTGCCGAATCTATGGCTTTGTGCAAAAGTTCGAGTTTCATAGAATTTATATTAGTTGAGTCAGTTAAATCTTTAAGTTTTTCAATTTGTTCCATTGCCTTTCCGATTTTTATTCCTAACTTCTCGTTGTTTTCAGATATTTTCCTTTCAACTTCAGCAGCCTCCCCCTTTTTTCCATTTGCCTCTAAATTTTTCTTATTATCCTTTAATTTTTCAGTTGCTCGAATTAGATTCAAGATCCCGTTACCTATCTTTGAATCCGTGTTAGCAACATCGTACAATTTGTTTAAAAAAGGAGTTGCACTTGATACAAAATCACTTAACCTTTGAGAATGAACAAACCAGTCTCTACTCGTATTAATTTCTATTTCATCATCCAGAACAACTATTTCACCATAAAATCTTGGAGAGTATTTTGCCTTAAAATTTGAAACGATGCATGTTTCATCCCCTATGGTTATCCCCTTCCTTTTCACTAAAATTCTTGCATCAGGAGGGGGCGTGCCATCTTTGTTATATATTGCCCAAATTTTTCCTATTACTTCCTTCTCTTTAGATACAATGTCATTAATAATAAGTGAATCTGTTAGTGTGATCTCTGAAGATTCGAATTTCTTAGGTTCGGAGATCTGCCCATCTATTGAAAGAATGACCTTAATGTCTCGTTTATATTCACCTAGAAAATTTTCAACTTCATTTTTTTTAGGAAATGTATCACTAATGGGGAGATCAATTGTCCTATCAAAAAACTCCAATAAATTCCCCTTGGATAGTTCAACGAGGGTTTCCCTGTTGAGGCTTTCAAATCTTATGATTGTATAGCTCTTTTGTTCAATATTTACATTTGATTCAGATACTTTGAAAATTCTACTCATGCCATCTTCAAAGCTCATATCCGGGGTTTTCCTTGCAATTTGTCTATAAAGTGCCAAATCTAAAGTTGCCTGAACTGGGCTTAATCCTTCTTTCTTTGTGAGCACGACCAATCTATCACACGTTCCTGAACCAGCATACATACCTATTCCAAGTTCACCAATGTCTGATGGCAATTTTTGAGACCCTCCAATGCTGAATGCTTGCTGAATCACCTCATCATGACTCATGCCTTTACCATGATCTTCAATTTCAAGATCATTTTCCGTTAACTTAACTAGAATATAGTCTGAACTTCCCGCATCCACTGCGTTTTGTATATACTCTCTTAGCCATGTTATATTGCCGGAATACAATCTCTTGCCCATTAGTTCTATAATTCCAATTTTTGCTCTCGGTACTTCAACCATATTCTCAATCCTTCAATTTATCTATCAGTGAACTTGCTTCTTTCCTTGAAAGTTCCTCTATGTTCGTCTTCTTAATCTCTGTCAGGAATTCCATCGTGATGTCAATCTGATTTTCTGTGTTCTGGAGGTTCTTTATGATCTGCAACTGCTTCCTAGATGCCTTATCGGATGTTGGAGATGTGCCACTGGGCATTTTCATCATCTTGTCTATGAGTTCTGGCCTCATTCATCTTCAGGTGGTTTATGGCACCATATTCGTGATTCCTGAGGTATTCCTTCACTGTTTCGGTTCTCAGATCCGTGTCCTGGAGACTCTCAAGGAAACTTATCTGCTTCCCTGTTGTAAGCAGATCAAGATTGTTTCCCTCGGATTCAACCTTAATCTTCTCAGCTCGTGTATGAGACTGGGAACTTCCCTGAAAGATAGATCATTCAACGATGCCTTGTCCAAGTTCTTCATGAACTTCTGGAATGTCTCTTCCCTCTCTGGGGACCCATCCCTCATCCTTTTGATAAGGTTTAACTGTCTCTCCGTTGGCTGAAATTCTGCCATGTTATTATCTAATCCCCTTTATTCCTTATAATTTCTAAATAAATCATTCTTGACAAATTCTAAATAACGGTTCACATAAAACATATCAGGTTCATTCTTTACAGGTCTAGCCCTTATTTCAAAATCATAGTTATTCTGCTTGGAAAATAAAACTAAACCAATTCCAAATAACTGGCATAATATATCGAGTCTATAGAGGTCATCATCTGATGCTCCATTCGCTTTGGACGGTACAACTAGATACACTTTATGGCTGAAAAGTCTATAGGCACAAGCTTGGCCGAATCCTGTAATTAACTCAGCAGGGTTTACTTTTATTTCGGCAGAAATTATCTCAGGTGGCATCTGGACGATGTCACCAGTCTCGCTTTGTCTAACACCTATTACATCTGGAGTTCCCCATTTATCTTTGAATTTGCTACCACCTAATGGAATTGCTCTGGTGCATTCACTCATATCATATATTAGCCATTGTCTAAAGGGCTCGTATAGTGCTTCTTCTTTGTCATGACTTATTTCCTTCCCTTTAAGTTTGCCCTCACCATTCTGTTGACTTATTTGAACTAATCCTCTATCTGGTTTAATAACATCAACATAATAATTTGGTAAGTTCCAACATGCATGACTCACTTCTATACTGCTATACTCTAATTTTTCCGATACCTTATTAATCAGTTCTCCGTATTTCATTGCCTGACCTTTTGCATTCTTTAAAATTTCGTATGCAATTTTTCTCATTTCTTCCTGTTTTCCCATATTTTCACCTTTTTACAATATCTTCCAATCCCTTGCTCTCTTCAAGTGCTTAGTTACCCTTCTCGGTAAGCATCACATAATTTTCTTTTTGCCTGTTTGTTTCCTCGATTTTCTGAGTTATCAACTTCATTTCCTCAAGCTCCTTCAGGTCATCATATGAGCCGGGATCTCATCCTTTATCAGTGGTACAGTTGGTTTTTCTTCCTTTCCCATGAACATGAGGATCAGCTGAGATCTTGAAAAGAAGGATTTCTTCATTGTATTCTTCACGGAGATCATAGCACTCTTGAGTTGCTCAGCAACACATTGATATCTGTAATTTATTGATACTTCAAATGTTCTTCGCTCAAAAATTTTTATTCCAATCCCCACAAATCCTTTATTTTTGGGTTTAATTAATAATATACCTGAAGAACGACCATTAAATACTTTAGCTTGTAAATTTGTTTGGAATTCTCTATTTTTCATAATAGAATATGGAAACGACGGATTGAGATATTTTTCAGACATTGATTCCATTATTTGTATACAAGACAGATATTAATAAATATAGCGATATACGCTCTACCAATTATGGATCATACGTAACAATATCCATATGAACTGCAGAGTTTTGGAATTTTATTTTCCAATCAATTGATAAAATAGTAATATTAATGAAAAAATAAATATTCTAAAAAGAAAAAACGGGGAGTCGCAGGGAGCGGGAGCACTGGGATTTTGATAAAGGTTTCTTGTTTTTCCAGCTCGTTAATTCAGGGTTTCCAGAACATGTTGCAATAGAACTGTGCAATATTTCAGATTCTAAAACTTTTTCAGATCTTATTAGGGAGGTTGAATGATGGAAACCTTCGACCTAAGGCAGATCCCTGACCCTCAGACAAGGCTCGATAGGTACATGGATGGGATGAATGGTGAGATCGTCTCTCCGGAAAAGGTTTCCTGGCTG
>JAKBGP010000215.1 GCA_021833045.1 Thermoplasmata archaeon | reverse complement strand
GGCTTGCTGCTGGTCTCCCTCATGCCCGTGGGCATGGATTCATCGAACCGCAACGATTGGCTGATTGACATTCCCCTGCCAGGGGAAGGAGACTATTCATTATCCCTTTCGGGCACTGCTCCACAGCCTGGTTCCAGCAGAGGTCTTGAGGCGTGTATCCCTTCTACTTATGGAGAAAATGCCGCTGTAACCAATGTGTTCTTGCGAACTATCTAACTTAACCGTCTTACTCTTCAGGAGAGTGCCTTACCATTTCAGGTGTGGACAGAACATTCATTGAATGGGATTATTAGAAGGTTCGCATTCATCACCTTTCCAGGTCAAGGGGTCTTCACGCTCACATCAGATAAACCAGGAGATTGGTATCGATGAACAGGTTAGTCAGATTCATCCTCCATTGAATAATTTGAAACTTCGTGAGATACAGGATATGTTGCATCCCTGAGAGAGAAAATTGTTCTTCTATGTTTCTCGGCTGCTTTTTCAAAGGCCTCCCTGTTGAATCTCTTAGCAGGTGTCAGTGTTATTCCATCATTCAGTGTAACAATCAATTCATCCCCTTCCTCCACTCCTGCAGCTTCTCTTATGGCCTTTGGGATTATTACATATCAATTTTTTCCAACTTTAAGTTTTAAAGTCAAAACGATTTCATCACAAAAGAAACAGATTATACAATTTTAATATTCCTCTTCCTTTGCGGGAGAAATTCTCGCATAATTGATTGAAATCCTATGAAAGATATTTGTATTCAGTTATTACTATGCTTCAAAACAACAGAGTCTATATGAAATATCAATAATCAGGCACTTTCAACTACCTCTCCCTGCAGGAAAGGTATTGTTGCTGACATTCCCGTGCACACAGGCATGTATTCATTGAACCATGTAACATCATAACCCATAACCATCTGTCGTGTTTCCCCGAATTGTCTTCCTGTTTCCAGAAACCATCTTTCCTTGGGAAGTTTCAGTATAATTGAAAACATGAGATTGATAAATGGATTCCCTCATACCATAACTGTGCCCACTTTTATCACTATTCCGGGTAAGGGGCCCCCCTTCAAAAAGAAAAATCCCGGCTTCCGGATTTGAACCAGAGACCTACGGATTACGGCGGATTATACACACCGTACTACCCTCTACAGTCCGTCGCTCTACCAACTGAGCTAAGCCGGGTCTTCCCGTAATCATTAGATTATAAAAATATTTTTGCATTGTGCATTCTAAAATAAGGAAAAATAAGAAAATTTTTATAATGCATGAGAGCATAAAAAATTATGCCGGAGCGTATTAAATTTGGTGAAATAAAGGAAAATGGATATGTAAAAATAAAGAATCATGGAATTGTCGCTAATAACAGAAGTGCAGCTTTGGTGGGAATGGATGGGACAGTAGACTGGCTTTGCCTCCCTAATTTTTCTTCAGATCCGATTTTTGATTCTATTCTTGATTGTGAAAAAGGTGGTTCTTTTCATATTGAACTGAAGAATCATAAAGACGTCCATGCAAGCCAGCATTATGAAAAGGATACAATGGTACTTATTACAGAATTTTTTTCAGGGAATAAAAAAATATGCTCAATGAAAGATTTCATGCCTGTTACAAACTATTCGAGCATAAATTTTCCAGAATTCCACAGGATAATAGAAACGTATGAAACATGTGAAATTGAAATAAAATTTCGTCCTACCCTTGATTATATGCTTTCCCCCATTAGATTCAGCCCTGGTCCAAGAAAAGCAATTTTCAACAAGAACGGGAGAACAGTTGGTCTGTTCAGTTCGATAGATATTGCCTGGAAAGACAGCAACGGGTTAGGATATATGAAAACTGAAAAGGGAGAAAAAATATTCTTGGTGATTTCTTATGGAATGCGGGAAGATGATACCATAGAGAATTACAAATGTGAATTGAGGCTCAAAGAGACTGCTCAATACTGGAAAGAATTCTCTTCTAAAAGCACATATAACGGATACATGAAGGATGTGGCCCTCAGGTCGGCATTGACTTTGAGATCATTATTCCATGATCCATCGGGAATGATGGTAGCAGCACCCACATCAAGCCTGCCAGAATGCATTGGGGGAGAGAGGAACTGGGATTACAGGTTTTCATGGGTCAGGGATACATCTTATGTAATACAGTCACTTGCAATGATGGGCTTCAAAGATGTGTCAACCAACTATCTCTATGACATGATGGATATTATCGAATCACAGGGCGATATCAAGGTGCTCTATGGTGTCGACAGAAATTCCGAATTGAAGGAAAAATCCATAGACTACAGTGGATACTTGAACTCTCCACCTGTGAGGATGGGAAACCTTGCCTCAGATCAATTCCAGTTGGATGTGTATGGATCGATTATCAATGCCATTTACAACCTTGCAGAAATAGGTGGCATAGTGAATTCATACATGTGGGATTTTGTTGTAGAAATGCTCGAGAAAATAGAGCATGTATGGAATATTCCAGATTCAAGCATATGGGAATTCAGGACAGAACCAAGACATTATACATATTCCAAGATAATGTGCTGGCTCGGGTATGACAGAGCCATAAAACTTGGCAGGTTGCTAGGGTTCAATGGAAATTATGAAAACTGGGAAAAGATCAGGGATATCATAAAGAAGAATATCATGGATAATGGAATTGACTGGAAAACAGGTTCCTTTACACAGTATTATGGCTCAGAGGATGTGGACAGCTCCCTGATCAGGATTCCACTTACAGGATTTATTCCACCGGATGATTCCATTGCGATTAAAACAGTGGAAAGAATAAAAGATGAACTCATGAGCGATGGATACCTTTTCAGGAGATACAGTAATGATGATGGCCTGTCGTGCAAAGACAATGCATTCCTTCTGATGTCATTCTGGTACGTTGAATACCTAACAGAGATAGGAGACCTGGATGAAGCTGAGAAAGTACTGAATAAACTTGTTGGTTACGGAAACCACCTTCATCTGTTTTCTGAGGAAGTGGATGTGGAAACACACGAACCAATCGGAAATTTCCCACAGGCAATCACCCACTTAGGTGTGATTCGAGCTATATGCAAATTAAATAACGCGAAGGTTAAACTCCTTCAAAAATAATTCCATATATTTATCCTGCAATGGCCTGTTCTGCCAGAGTAAATCTTTTCCTGTATTCCCGGATAATGTTATATGCAAGCAGCAAAATGACTGTTGAAATTAAACCTGGAAAAGTCACATAAAACCAGAAGAGGACATGATTGGTAACCAGTGGAATGAAATATCCCCCAAGGAGGGGGCCTGTTGCCCTGCCCATGGATATGAATGCATTGTATATTCCCATGTTAGTTCCAATCCTGTTCTTCCTTGAAATAGAAGCAACGATTGAGTATCCGGATGGAAATGCAAGGTTTTCTCCCATTGTGAGAATTGCGGTGGATATGATCATCTGTGAAAGGTTGAAATCAAATCCATATGTGAAAAAACCAAATGTGTATACGATGCCCCCAATGACAAGAGAAGAGTATTCCCCTATTTTCGATGAAATCTTGTAGAATATGGGCTGTGTCAGTATTACGAGAATTCCATTTGTCATATAGACTATGCCGATCTCATAGAATGTACCTGAAAATATGGTATTGGAATAGATGGATAACGAAATTGTCTCCTGTGCCTGTACCATGAAAAGGAACATCCCTGAAAAGGAAAGGAGGATCAGGGCAAGATTGCTTGTCCTGAAATTAGACTTCCTTTCTGGAGTTTTCACTGCAACTTCCCTGACCAGCAGAGATACCAGAAAAGAAAGAAATGAGGTGAATGTGAAAAATAGGAACAGGTAGCCGAAGCCATAGAATGAAAGAAGAAAGCCTCCTATTGCGGGCCCCAATCCCCATCCAAGATTACCGCCAACCCTGAGGATTGAAAAACCCTTAAGCTGTACATTGCTTGATCTGGATACAAGTGCATTGGAAGACGGCGATTGCATACCGTTGAGAATCAGTATGATTCCAAAAACCACCGGATAAAATACTGCAGACACAATCACATTCCTGTCGAATGAATACAGCAGGCTGACCGCTGAAATTACCAGCAGGAATAATGAATATACGAGTTTGTGCCCCATGATGTCGCCAAGCTTTCCACCTGCATACATTGCAAAGGAAGAAATTGTTCCACCAACCATAAAAACCAGTGAGATAAAGAATGTTGGGACTCCGAGTATTCCGTACATATAAATCGAACTGTAAATCCAGATTGAAGAAAAGCCAAGACCCCTTATGGCCGATGAAATTGCGACCAGTTTAACATTATCCATTAAGATCAAGCGATGTTGTGAATATATTAAAT
>JAKBGP010000214.1 GCA_021833045.1 Thermoplasmata archaeon | reverse complement strand
AGTATTATTCAGCCTCTTTTCCCTGGCAAATTTGATATCAATAACATCAGCTACTTTTAATTTCGGAAGAGATTCATAATATACTACAACAAAGTAGGTTCCATCAAATAATTCAAATTGCTCCAAGATTAATTCTTCATCTATATTTTCTAGGGTTTTAAGGTGAATTATTACAAGATTTTTTTGATCCTCCTCTGTAAATACTGTAAAATGAGTTATTTTTCCAGAACTAATGAGGTTAGAAAGGGTTTTGCTTGCCGTGATTCTACTTATATTCAACTCATCAGCCAGTTCCAGTATACTGGCCCTTGAGTTTCTTCGTAGTATATTTATCATTCTTTGCTCAATTTCCCTTGCATCTTTATTCATATTGTAAAATTACTAATGAATATTTAATCATTTTGTATAGAATAGCCTTTTAATACGGGAAGTAATGAGTACGAATGGCAATAGATGTAATTTGTGGAATGAAAGTAAAAGAAGACACCAAATTTGTTAGCGAGTTTCAGGGAAAGAAATTCTATTTTTGCAGCGAAAGTTGTAAAAAAGAGTTTGATAAGAATCCTTTAAAACATAGCAGATAGGCGATAAGATATGCCAACAGATCCTGTCTGCGGTATGTTTGTATCGGAGGACAGTGAGCTTTATACAGACATTGACGGTAAAAGATATTATTTCTGTTCAAAATCATGTATGGATAGATTCAAGTCCCCAGAAATAGAATCTCGTAAATTGAAACGTAAACTTACTGTTGGTTGGGTTTTTTCCATCATAATTATGACAATGATGTATTTCACTTCAAACTTTCAATACAAGGATTATATCCTCTTATTATTTGCAATACCAGTTCAGTTCTATTCTGGATTGAATTTCTATTCTGGTGCAGCTCAATCAATAAAAAACAAGAGCAGCAATATGGACCTCCTGATAGCAATTGGAACATTGACCGCATTCTTTTTCTCTCTATTTGTAACAATATTTCCTGATGCTATTCATGGAGCATCCGTTTATTACGATGCTTCATCATTTATAATTACACTTATTCTCACGGGAACATTTATAGAAAATCTGTCAAAGAGGAGAGCAAATGGATCCGCCGTTAAACTTCTGGAATTGATGCCAGACAGGGTTCATGTAATAATCAATGATAAGGAAGTTGAAAAGCCCAGAAATGAAGTAGATGTTGGGGAATTAATCCTTGTAAAGCCCGGAGAGATAATCCCTGTTGATGGGGTAGTTCGTTCTGGAGCATCAGAAATAGACCAGAGTATGATTACAGGAGAACAGGACCCTGTGCTTGTTTCAAAGGATAGCAACATTTTCTCAGGGTCAAGAAACCTTAATGGAGCACTTCAAGTTGAAGTTTTAAAGAAATCTTCAGATAGTACCGTTAATAGAATATACGACCTCATTCAGGGTGCAATTTCAGGCAGGGTAAAGATTCAGAAGGTAGCAGATACATTTGCATCTGTGTTCGTACCGGTTGTTCTTTCAGTTGGAGCTGCATCAGGCTTATTCTGGTATTTCTATCTTTCAAGTGTCTCCAATGGCCTCGATATTGAGATAGCTATTCTCGCATTCGTTTCAGTTGTTGTTATAGCATGTCCCTGTGCAATAGGCCTGGCCGGTCCAATTACATTACTCATATCATCTTCCGTATCGTCACAGAACGGAATAGTGGTTAAGAACCCCAGTTCAATTGAGAGGATGTCGAAGGCAACAACTGTTCTATTTGATAAGACTGGCACACTCACAGAATCGCAACCTGAGATTCTGGGAATTGAACCACAATTATCAGTTGATTCATCTGAACTTATTTCCATCGCAGCATCCATGGAAAGATTTTCAACCCATCCAGTTGGAAAGGCGATCTATTCCTATGCGGTTAGGGAAAATATTCCCTTACAAGAAGTACATGATTTTATGGAAACTCCTGGAACTGGCGTTGAAGGTACAATTAATGGTATAAAGGTTAAGGTCCAGAGGTCTAAAGACTCAGGTATTTCGTCGGTTTTAGTAAAACGTGGTGATGAGGAAATAGGCAATATAAAATTATCCTATTCAATTAGAAAGACTGCAAAACAGGCAGTAAGCGATTTAAAAGGTCTCGGCCTTAAAGTAGGAATGGTTACCGGTGATTCCGTAAATGAGGCAAAGCGTGTTGGAAGCCTACTTGGTTTGGATCTAATACATGCAGAGCTTAAACCAGAAGAAAAGTCAAAGGTTATATCTGAATATCAGGAGAGAGGAGAATATGTAGTCTTTGTTGGGGATGGAATAAACGATTCTATTGCCCTGGAGACAGCAGATGCGGGCTTTGCCATGTCAACTGGAAGTGATATTGCAAAGGATACAGGAGATATAATTTTAATAAACGATGATCTGACAAATGTTCCAGCCTCAATTGTGATCTCAAGGGATACAGTATCCAAGGTCAGACAAAACATAGGCTGGGCAATTGGATACAATACAGTATTAATTCCCGTAGCCGCTGGAGTTCTAGTTCCCTTTTTTTCCCTTTCGATATATTCTTTCTTACCAATACTCAGTGCACTGGCCATGGGTCTTAGCTCCACTTCAGTAGTTATGAATTCTCTTCTCTTAAAAGGGAAAATCGGAAAGGATCTCAATGCTAAGCTACAAAAAAAGTTACCAGAGGTTTGAAAAAATTCATTATATAGAATGATAATATTTTTAATCTTTAACATATTGGTTCATAATGACTATGAAAGTCGTTGAAGATGAAATTGAGGCAGTTTCACTTAAAAACAATTATCTCAATGATCCCTGGAAGAGAAAGATCACAATAATAGAGCACAATGTAAATGATACCACACCCATACTCATAGGTCTTGCGGGATTTTATGGTTCATCCTCAAGCTTTTTTAACCGAAGTTTTACATCTATAGATTTCATGGGCGTGTTAAATAAGATCATTAATCACGATAGAGTTAATTCATTTATAATAGCCTTGCCTGATTCGATGACATCACTTGGTGGAAATCAGTATCTTAATTCTATTGCCGTTGGTAATTATGAGGATTATATAGTTAATGATGTAATGGGATATCTCGAAACCAGGTATGGAATAAGGAATACGGGCCTTTTTGGGAAGTCCTCTGGAGGCTTTGGTGCGTACAATCTCACCATAAGGAATCCTGAAAAATTTCAGGGTTTTATCGATGTATCCGGTGATTGCGGATTTGAATATTCATATATAAGAGATTTTCCAGATGCGATCAGGATGATCAGAAACAATGGGCTCTCTGAAATAATCAGGCAATTCAAGGAAAAGGACTTTCACACTATGGCAGAACTGAATACCATGAATATTATAGCAATGGCTGCGTTTTATTCTCCAGATAACGGAGAGGAAAGAAAAATTTCATTGCCCTTTAATGTGAATACTGGTGAGATTAAGAGTAATATATGGTTTAGGTGGAAAGCTTATGATCCTTTAGTAAACGTTTATGACCATTTTGAGAAACTTAGGGAGAAAAAGATAATCCTGCAAACTGGAAAAAATGATGAATTCTCTCTTAATTTAGGTATTGAGGGATTGAGCAAGATTCTGTTAATGCATTCAGTAGATCATGTTAGTCAAACATATGAGGGCGGTCATTTTGGTATTGATTACCTATACCTGGATTCAATTCCAGAGCTAATAAGTTATTTAAGGGAATTTTAAAAATGGTAGTAAGGAGGTTTTTCTTACTCTGACTGCCCTGCAGATTCTACAAAGCCGGTTTCCCCTTTTGCACCAGGCTTTAACCCCTCCGCTACTTCTGTTCCAACAGAACGTTTACCGAGTATTTCCCTGGCAAATATAACCAGAAATGCTGATACAATGAAAGATACACCACCAATTAGGAACGCATAGAAATACGCTGTATTTGTTGGAAAAGAGAAACTTACAGTACTGCTGACAGCAGATGTCACCACAAATGCAGAAAGTACTGCTCCTGCTATTGGTGCCCCTACACTGCTTCCAAGGTACCTGAATGTACTGTTCATTGATGTTGCAAGTCCCATATTTTTTGCTTCAACAGAAAGAACTAGAAGATTTATCAGTGAAGCATTCATTACGGACATTCCTGAACCAATGATGAATTCATCTATCAGTGTCATGTCATAACCAGGTGCCATTGCAAGAAGGAAAAATCCAACTCCTGTAATAATTGAGCCTATAATGGCCAGTGGCTTTATTCCAAATCTTGAGATCACCTTTCCGGTTACTACTGAAAATACGATCATGCCCAGGGCAAAAGATACCATAGATAGTCCTGTATCAAGAATAGAAAGCCCGAACCCATATGGTGCCGGTGTTTCAAAT
>JAKBGP010000213.1 GCA_021833045.1 Thermoplasmata archaeon | reverse complement strand
ATATCGCTGCAGGTGAACTCGAATATTCCTGTAGGTATGGGGCTTGGTAGCAGTGGGGCTGCTTCAGTTTCATCTTCAGTACTCATAAATGAACTATTCAATCTGAATCTCTCTGTGAATGATATAATAAAATACGCATCCTATGGAGAAAAATATGCATCGGGAAGTTTCCATGTTGATAATATAACTGCATCCACTCTAGGGAATTTCTCTGCAGTATTTTCAGTAAGTCCTCTGCGAATCAGGAAGTTCAATGTGCCAGATGGTATAGAATTTATGGTAATTGTTCCACTGATTACATCAAAGAATAAGACGATGGAAAACAGGAAACTCATACCTGATATGGTAACTTTTAAGGATGCAGTACAAAACATAAATTTTTCAAATTCACTACTTGCAGGAATATTGACTGGGGATCGAGATCTTATAGAATACGGTCTTGATGATCACATAGTGGAACAGGCAAGAAAAACCCGGTACAACTTTCTGGCAGATGTGAGGAATATATGCAAAGCGCATAGTGCCATTGGTCTTATATTGAGTGGTGCAGGCCCTGCAATGCTATGCTTCATTGACAGAAAAACAGATAGGTTAGAAATCAGTAAGAATTTGTATAGTTACTTCCATTCCAGGGGCTTAGACTTTATAATGGCAGATTCATATCCTTCTGGTGGTGTCTATGAATGAAATCGAAGATCATGTGATAAATGATAATGCTATCCCTCCGAATTTCCCAATTACCTTCCCCATTTTTCAAACGTCTTCCTATGTATTCCCCGAGGGAAAGAAATATAGATATTCAAGAGAGGCGAATCCCACTGTTGAGGAGCTTGAGAGACAGATAAGTATTCTTGAAAAAACAGAGAAAACTGTTTGTTTCTCTTCTGGAATGGGAGCTATCACCACAACACTACTTTCACTCCTCAAACCTGGAGACAGAGTAGTAACAACTCTTGACACCTTCGCCAGGAGTTCCAGATTTATCAGGGATTTTTTGGGAACGTGGGGGATCAGAAGTGAAATCACAAATCCCGGAACAGATTCGTTGTTGAGATCAATAACCGAGAAATCTGTGGTACTGGTTGAAACGGTGTCGAATCCTTCATTAAGAGTTTATGACTTAAGAAAAATAGCAGATATAGTACACTCCATGGGAGGCATACTAATTTGTGATTCAACATTTGCAACACCTGAGAACATTAATCCCATAGACTATGGGGCAGATATTATCATCCACAGCCTCTCCAAGTTCATTTCTGGACATAATGATGTCATAGGTGGAAGTGCATCTGGAAGTGCCGAAATTATGGATAAGATCGATCTCACAAGGAGAACAATGGGTACCAATATGGATCCAAATACAGCATATCAGACCATAAGAGGAATAAAGACACTCCAGTTAAGAATGAAAGAGATAAACAAGAACGGAATAAGTGTGGCAAGAAATCTTTCCTCCATAAAGGGAATAGAAAATGTGAACTACCCAGGTTTGGAAAATCATGAAGATTTTGAATACTCCAGAGATAACCTCAGAGGATATGGTGGCGTCCTCACTTTTAGGATAACTCATAATTATGATGATCCGTACCATATTTTCAAATCCCTTAAGAGAGTAAGACCTGCAAATACACTGGGAGGCGTTAATTCCATTATAGCCCATCCAAAAACCATGTCTCATAGATCACTAAATGATGAAGAATTGAGCATTCTTGGAATTACAGACAGAACATACAGACTATCCGTAGGAATAGAGGATGCTGAAAGTATTGTAGACGATATTAGAAATTCACTTTAAACTTCCATAATAGTATTTGTAAACTATTGTTATATTACATCTTTCAAAGAAAGAAGTATAGAACGCAGATCAACCTTAAAATATAACCTTTACCTGATCAGGAGTTTGAGTGGTTTCATGGGTAAGATAGTGGTTTCTGTTGATATAGGTGGCACTTTTACAGATATAGTAGTGCTGGAAAACAATAGAGTTGTAAAAAAGCTTAAGGTCCCCACAACCCCTGGAAACCCAGAAATAGGAGTTGTTAATGGATTAAAAGACTCTGGTGTTATCCAAATAAATAATTTTGTTCATGCGACCACGATTGCAACAAATACACTACTTGGGCAGTTTGGTATGAAGTTACCAAGAACCGCGCTTATCACAACTAAAGGATTTAGAGATGTAATAGAAATTGGAAGACAGAATAGACCATCCCTCTACGATCTGGAATTTGAAAGGCCCAGAACTATTGTGCCGAGAAATCTAAGATTCGAGGTCGATGAGAGAACCGATTTTACTGGAAAGATTTTAAAAACACCGGAAATGAAAGAGATTGCTGAACTTGTTGATAAGATAAGGAAAGTTAAACCAGAAAGTGTCGCCATTTCCTTCCTTCACTCTTATGTGAACAGCAAGAATGAAGAGCTTGTTAGAAATGAGCTGTCTAAGGAATTCAGCTATGTTACTGTTTCAAGTTCTGTTGCACCAGAACCCAGGGAATATGAAAGAACATCTACCACTGTTATTAATGGTATGCTTATGCCGGTAATATCAAGCTATTTATCAAAATTAAAAGGTAATCTGCTTTGTTTCGGGTCACCACCAATAAGTGTGATGTCAAATTCCGGAGGACTGATAGATGAAAGTGAAGCTTCTAATAACCCAGTTGGAATAATTGAATCTGGTCCCGCAGCAGGTGTGGTTGCGTCAGGAGTCTTAGCCGAAAAGATTGGAATTTCAAAAATAATTAGTTTCGACATGGGTGGTACAACTGCAAAAGCAGGCACAGTCACAGATGGACAGATTGAGATCACTTCGGAATATGAAGTTGGTGGTAAGTCGCATTACGGAAGAATGATAAAGGGTAGTGGTTACCCTGTGAGATATCCTTTTGTTGACCTCGCGGAAGTTTCTGCTGGTGGAGGTACCGTTATATGGCTTGATTCTGCCGGAGGAATGAACATTGGTCCAATGAGTGCTGGCTCAGAGCCAGGTCCTGTGGCATATAACAGGGGAGGGAAACTTCCAACTATCACTGATGCAAATCTGGTGCTTGGAATTCTCAATGAACAGATGTCAGGGAGCAATTTCTTGCTTAGAAAAGATCTAGCAATAAAAGCGTTCAGCAGGCTCGGCCAACCATTTGAAGTTGCGAAAAGAGCGCTAGAACTTGTTGATCTTGAAATGGCAAGAGCCATCAGAATGGTGACAGTTGAAAGAGGAATTGATCCAACGGAATACACGCTTTTTGGTTTTGGGGGTGCTGGGCCTCAACATGCAGTTAGGATAGCTCAGGAAATTGGCATAAGGAAAGTCATTATTCCGCATGACCCAGCAGTTTTTAGCGCTCTTGGACTACTCAACTCAGACTGGAAGTATGAGATGAGAAAATCCTTCCCGGATAATATTCAGAAGGATTTCCAAGATCTAGAAGAAGCTCTTGAGTCGAAATTCGGAACTAAAGAATTTATTTTATATGCAGATTGCAGGTACACGGGTCAGGGTTCGGAAATAACCGTAAAGGTATCTGATCCTGATAGACAAAAGATCATAAGAGAATTCGTAAAATTACACAGAGAAGCTTATGGGTTTACTCTTGATAGAGATGTGGAAATATTTACGATTCGTGCCTTTGGCATTGGAAGAAGGGATAAGCCTGAAATTGTTGAAGATGTGAGCGAGACTGTTTCAACAGGACTCAGAAAGGTATATTCAGGAGCTGAATTTATTGATGTACCGGTATATGCAAGAAACGCACTTCCATCTGGTACAAAAATAGATGGTTTAGCTCTTCTGGATGAACCAGGGTCAACAACGTTAATACCTGAGAAGTGGACTGCTGAAGTTGGAAAGTTTGGAGAACTGAATTTGAGGTTGAAATAAATGGCAGACTGGGAATTTATAAGCAAGGCAACACAGTTTGTAGCAGAGGAAATGGGGGTGGCACTTAAGAAATCTGCCATATCCCCTAATATCAGAGAGAGAATGGATCACAGCTGCGCCATAACTAACTTTGAAGGTGTCATAGTTGCTCAGGCGGAGCATATACCAGTGCATCTTGGATCATTCAGGATTGGAATAAATAATATTATGCACTGGCTTAAGGAAAGAAAAATTATACTTGAAGATGGAGAAATGCTAATGACAAATGATCCATATATTTCTGGTACACACATGAATGATGTTACCCTAATTGCGCCAGTGTATATTGAGGATAATATTGCCGCATATGTGGTAAACAAAGCGCATATAGTGGATGTTGGAGGGCCAGTTTTTGGAAGTCTTAATCCAAATGCAAAGAACCTTTTCCAGGAAGGTCTTATAATTCCTCCAGTAAAGCTGGTAAAACGTAATGCTTTA
>JAKBGP010000212.1 GCA_021833045.1 Thermoplasmata archaeon | reverse complement strand
CTGCCAGTGATATTCTCTGGGGCTTCTAACAACTATGTCCACTAATGGATACGGTACTTCAACCATCCTGGGAGCAAACTGTTTTTCATTATCCAGCAACTTCACCTGTGCAATTACTGTCCCAGGGTTGGGTCTAGCCTTCACTGCCTGTACTATATTTATTACTGTTCCCCTGATAGGTTCGTCTTCCATTGATAGACTGCCCATAATATCAGATGATGATACCCTTACAAAGCAGACATCGGGTTTGGGTGCCTCATAAAGTAATAAGGGGCTGCCAGAAATGTTCAGTTTTGTAATTTTGCACATATTGCTCTTTCTTGCACTTTCATTAAGTGTTCCACTGTCCTGATCCGGATCAAGAAATGTTCCTATTCCTATCCTTGTCAAAAGACCTGGTCTTCCTGAGGCAACTTCCCTGAACCAGTATGATGCTATTCCAATAGGCCACCCATACACAGGTATTTTATCCTCTAGGGTTATTTTCTGTAAAAATGGAGAGAAACCCATGAATGGTATCAACAAACCCCTAATTAGAGAGAAATCATTTGTCTCATACATTTCTTTAAGAACTGCATCAAGAGCCCTGTCAACTGAGGCAGGAAGTGCATCTGTTTCTATGAACAAATCTCTAGGGTGACCCGTTAGTTTATAATTCTCGTACAACTTTTTGAGAAGAAACTCTGGGGTATTTGCAAGATTAAACCCTGAAATTGCAAGAGTGGAACCATCCTTGATATCTTTGTAAAAATTAAGTTCCTGATTTTCTGTATATATTTGAACCATCTAAATCATTCATGTAGATTTAACCAATTTATTAATTCTTTGAAAAAGATTGGGCATCCTTAATTTTTAAATAATAATTGTTTTAAAATGCTATTATCATACAAGTGTCAATACAAACAAAAAGGATTAATTAAAACGTTTCTGCAAATATTCATAGGCTGCATTTATTTCCTTTATTTTTTTAGTATATTCAGAGTTGTCAGCATTTTCAGAGAGATCAGGATGATATTTTCTTACCATTTTCCTGTATGAAGATTTAATCAGTTCAGGGTCTTCTGTTGGATTCATTTCAAGCAAATTAAACATTTCTGTTTCTAATTGCAAATTATCGGATTCACTTTGAGTGTGGGGCTCGTAACCAAACTTATTTTTGTATCTATCATTATCTACATACTCATAAAATATATCATGGTCTTTTTCAGGGAAACCGTAAATTTTTACAGCTTCCATTAACTTGAAGAAACATAGTTTCCTATCCTTCCTCTTTAAAGAATTATTCAGGGAATAATAGGCCTCATTAAGATTAGAATTTAAACCATCACTAAAATTGCATAATACTACAAAATTCTTTATGATATCGGGAAGTCTGAGAGACCACCCAATATTGCCAAATGACTCAAAAACACTCTTCCTGTAAAGTGGTTTGGCCTTTATCCCGTCTCCTGTTATGTAAAATCTAATAATTCCTTTCCTGTCAGAAATAATAGATTCCTCAATTATCCAGTAGATGAAGATATTCTGGAATAACTTCTTTCCGTTGAATATACTTAAATCTGTTTGAAATTTAAGAAATCCATTTTCCTTTTCAACTTTTAAGGGCTTTGAAAAGTTTGAAAATGGGATCTGATTTCCCTTTACCATTATGAGGAGGTATAGATATTTCTTTTAAGATGTTTCGCAGATGTTTATACACTATTTTATACGATTTCATAATGCAGCCTGGTGTTGATAGAGGATTTAGATAAATCTCAGAACTATACCACAACCACAGTTGCATTAGTTACCTCTAGAAATGGAAATGTGGATAATGTTATGTCAGCTGAATGGAGCATAAGGGTGTCCATAGATCCATTTCTCATAGGAGTTATGGTGGGGTATGAGCGTGAATCATACAGACTTATATCCAGATCTGGAGAATTTGGTATCAATTACTGCTCAGATGAACAGGGAGAACTTGCTCATATTGCCGGTAACTACTCTTTGAAAGATACTAACAAATTTCAAAAAGGACATATAGCTACTTTTTATGGCAAGTTCATAAAAGCGCCCTTAATAGAGGGGTGTATATCAGTATACGAGTGCCGGGTAATTAATGAATTCAAAGTAGGAGATCATGCTGCTTTCATTGGAGAGGTATTGAATGGCTACTACGATGGTACTAAGAAACCTCTGGTTTTCCACCAGGGAAAATTCTTTCATCTTGGTGACAGAATCTCCCATTAAAATTTAGTTCTGTAATCCTACAAATAATTATTCATAAATTTCATAATCGTCAAACGAATCTTTGAATTTTCTGTTGAACTTTGATCTTATAAAAAATTAATTTATTCAAAAATGAATTGAAATAAAGGTTAATAAAAATCGTATGGCTGATTAAAACAGCCTGGAAAATATACTTGAGTCAGCCTGCATAGATGATACGAATGCCTGTACATTGTTTGATGAATTTTGATTTGCTACTGCCACTGAACTGGATGCTGAAGATCCGTGATATGAAATGGTCAGTAAGTTATAGAAGTAACCAACGAACGCGTTATCAACGAACCCGTGGACATAGGGCTGTATGAAATATACGTTGTTTGGCATTGGAAGCCAGATATATGCTGATAGGTTATAGGTAATGTTGTATATTTCTTTCATGTCATGGGCCTGGACTGCAGATGACTGGAAATCAAGGGTTGAAAAGAGATTCTGCAACGTCTTATTATTTACAAACGCATCATTTCCGCCTAGAGCTCCACCCTGCTGTATATCGTACACAGGCATTAACTGCTGTCCAATTGGATCTGGATAATCAGGTACCCATCCAAGGTCCATAAACCTCGGGAATGAACTGTTTTTCGTAAGACCTGCAAATGTTGCTTCAGTAACTGATTTTGATGCAAAATGCAGTCCAATTTTAGCGAAGGAACCAATAGCATATGTAAACTGAGCAGTTTCTATTGAATTTATTGGTGATATTCCAGTAAGATTGAATGTAACTGCAGTACTAAGATCATATCCAGATGTATCTCCATATTTATGAGTACCAACTGTTACGTAGTATCCTGATTCATTTCCAGCCATTGATATGTTCTGTAATGCGTATTTAAGATTCTGGCTCTGCAATGGGAGGTTTAGAGGATTGTAGAATGCGCTACCATATGAAGGGGAAATTGGTCCAAGCTCATTGTAAGCCTCTGGTTGACCATTGTAATTGTTGTTATATATGCTAGTTTGTTCTGTATAGTTATTTGCCTCTATAAGTGCTCTTCTGAAATGTATGTTGTTGGTGTATGATCTTTCTGTATTCATTGAGAAGTAAAATACTCCATCTATTGGGAATGATTTTACAAGATTATAATTGGCTTCTGAGCTATTATAGAAACTAGTTATAATGTTCTTGAAGGATGCAGGGGAAACTGTAGATATTTGTGACGTATTCTTGTCAAATTCCTCAACTCTGTCTGCGTGAGATAGTGCATATTTTATGACTATTTCCTGAATGTGAGGAGCTTGGAGGGATGAGGGTGTGTTTGTGCTTTTAGATACCCAGTAGTTAGGATTTGCCTGCAGAACCACAGTATCAAGACCGGCACTTGCAGATTTTACTTCGTATGGCCCAGTTCCAATTGCACCATTATCGTTGATGTAGGTATTTTGCTGATTATATATCACTCCACCATTTGCGTCAACTTGTCCTGGATATATTACTGCTCCCCACCATCCGGCCAGATCTGATAGCATGAATGAATAAACATAGAGACCCTTTACTGTAACAGTGTAATTCCCATTAACAACAACAGCCTGATGAGCATAACTCATTAGCATCATGTTTGATTTGTTTGTGTTAAAATTAGACAGTACATAATCAAGAGCGTTTGCAGTATTTTTAGTTGTTACTGTTAAGTTATTTCCTTTAACGTTGTAATGAGAAAGAGTATCGTTTTCAAATGCTCCAATTGTGCCCCATGGTAATGCAATACCAGTTGCTGCATAGTCAGAAGCATTAAACAGTATATTTGGGTAGTTAGATGTGGATACTCCCTGCCCCATTATGATTGTCCTGTAGATTGAAAACCAAACATCAGGAGCAGTCATGGGTTTTCCATTACTGAATGTAACATGTTGTCTCAATGTGAAAGTATAATTCTGTTGTGAAACATTTGTTACACTTTTAGCGAGAGCCGGCACAACTCCTACACCAGAATTATGGAACTCAGTTAATTCCTGATACAAGGCAGTATAAAGCGGCTCATCTGTCGTAAAAAATCCCGTTGCTGGATCCAGTTCCCCTGGTGCAGCAGTTTGAGATGTGTCAGTAAGTACTGAGGATGTAGCTTTAGCTGGATGATAAAATTCCAGTACAGAAACACCCGCG
>JAKBGP010000211.1 GCA_021833045.1 Thermoplasmata archaeon | reverse complement strand
GGGGAGAGTATCGTAATGCTTTCATGCAGGGGCCCCCACACAATGGGCCTTCTCATGCTCTTTTATCAAGTAATGAATAACTTCTGCATATGTGTCGATTCTAAGGTCAAATTTTAGTTCATGAAGAGTTTCATAATCCCCAATATTTATTTTTATTACCTTCCCGTATTCTTTCATTTCTACTACCTAAGTAGGTATTGGTTATAATGTATATATAGTTACTGATACCTACTTGGTTAGTAGTGAGAATGATGTTTTATTTATTATTAACTGTATTGTATATAGGTAATGGATTCTCTATCTGAAAAATATTCCAATCTCCTGCTCTCTTATCTTCTATCAAAAGAGAAGTTCTTAAAAACCGATTTACAAGTTATTGTAACTAATATTCAAACATTAGATAAATTATTAAACAAATTTCAAAATGACAATTTAATAAAAATTGAAAAAAAAATAATAGGCCGTAGAACTTTTGAAATCTCTCTCACAGACAAAGGTCGAAGGGTCGCAGAACAGCTCAAGAAGGCACAGGAAATCGCAAATTCTCCCACCATAGAGATCAAGGAAATGGACGATCTCGATCTCACAATGACCGATGAGGAAGCAGAGATGGCAAAGCACCTCAATCTCCTGTTCCATATCAATGTGATGGATGACCACATCACGGTCGAGGAAGTGAAGCCAGGCAAACCATCAAGGATATTCAATATTTATGTAAAGCGGAATGGAAACGGTGAGTTCCGCTTATGGTGCGAGCATGACGATTCATATGACTGCTGGCACGTGAAGGCAGCATGGACATATCCGCATGTCCAGAAGATGATGATGCACTATAAAGGGAAAGTGAAAGTGTGCCCTTCATGCGGATATGAAGATCCAGAGGCGGCAAAATTCTGCATGAATTGTGGGGTGAAACTGGAATGATGTGTTATGATGAGGAGAATCCTCGAGAGACTACAATTAATTTCATTGAGAAGGGAAAACATTGGAGCACAATTGAGAAATTGGAGAAATTGATGGAGGTAATAAAAATTGGAAATCAAAAATGAAAATTCTATTGAAAAGATAACAGATGTTGATGGATTAATTAGAATTTTAGGAAAAATGCCAAATAGAAATTACCACTTGGACAGGGATCAGGAAAAAGTTGTAAAATATGGCAATGGTCCATTATGGGTTATTGCTGGCCCAGGTTCTGGTAAAACAGATTCTATTGTTTTAAGATGTATTAAGTTATTGATTGTCGATCGAGTTCCTCCAGCCGGAATCATCCTTACTACTTTTACAAGGAAAGCAGCAGTCAATTTGCAAAATAGAATTTCAGAATACATGTCATATTTGGCAAGTATTGATCATTCTATTAGTAATATAGATTATAACCGAGTTCGAATAGACACTTTACATGGGCTTTGCAACGACATAATGGAAGAATTTAGGTATACTGAATATCAAAATTACCGCCCTTTAGATGATGTTGAACAAAGACTTTTTATAATGGAGCACTCGAGTGCAGCGTCACTTAATGATAAAGTACATAGTGAGTACATGGAAATTTGGAATGAATTTAGTTATATCTTTGAGGATTATGACTCTCTCTCAGGTTCAAAGTGGAAAAAAAGTAATGATTCACCACCCAGCAAAAATATGAGAGCTAAAGGTTTAAATATCCTATTCGAAAGGATAGTAGAAGATATGGTAGATAAGGATAAAATGAAAAAAGCTGGAGGAGGATGGGAAACCCTCATAAAGGCGTACGATGAATATAAGGAAAAACTATTTTCTAATTTTAGATGTGATTTTCCCCATATTCTTGAAAAATTTTTAGGATTTCTTAAAAGTACTGAGTCCGAATTATTTATTGACGGAAATGGAACAGACCAGTATCCGGGTGTTAAGTACGTATTAGTAGATGAGTATCAGGATACAAACCCGATACAGGAAGAGATATACCTTAGGTTGGCGGACAAAAACACAAATCTTAGTGTTGTTGGAGATGATGATCAAGCATTGTATAGGTTTAGGGGGGGAACAGTTGAATGCATGGTAAACTTTGGGAATACTTGTAAAACAAGATGGCCAAGTTGCTCAGTGGAAAAAGTTTTTCTGTCGACCAATTATCGTTCAAACAATGGGATAATAAAATTTTATGACTCTTATATAAAATCTTTTGCTGAAATGAATAAACCAAATGCCAGAGTTTCAGGAAAACCTCCTCTCACATCAGGTTCATCTATTGGAGGGGATTATGATCCAGTAGTAAATCATAAAAGTAAAAATGTAAAAGATGCAGGAGAGTTTTTTTCAAAAGTAATAAAATATTTCAAAGACAATCAGATAATTGATGATTACTCAGAGTGCGTATTATTATTAAGAAGTGCCAAAAGAACCCCAAGGAACGCAGGTCCTTTTATGGATGCTTTGGATGCTGCAAAAATACCTTATTATAACCCAAGATCCAAGGGACTATTAGAAGATGAAAGAATACAGATAATTCTTGGGGGATTACTAAAAATTATCGATCCAGATTGTGATGCACAAAACAAAGTAAAATTTAAAGCAATCAAAGAAAAATGTGAGGCATGGAGATCTGAGTTTGAAGCATTTGGAGAGCAAAACAAAGCACTTGGGGATCATGTCGAAAAGTATGCAAACTCTATATTGAGGATTGGCCCACGTACCTCAGTAGGAGTTAATCTACTTGAACTATTTTATGATCTCTTAAATTACCCTCCACTTTCAGATTGGATAGATGATCCAGAAATTTCGGAAAAACTAGGCACAATATGTAAAACCTTGGAATCTTATTCAAACGTACCAACTTTTCGCAATACAAAAATAATGTTAGGTTCTCTGTATACAAGTTCTATTACCAATAAAGGAATTAGTTTTGAATGGAGAGTAAACTTCTATTACTCTTTGCTGGGAATATTGGCATCAGAGGGGTTGAATGAAACAGAAGATGAAATTGAAAACTTTCCGAAAGGAAAAGTTCCGATTATGACAGTTCATCAGTCAAAAGGCTTGGAATTTCCTGTTGTATTTGTTCATGGGCTTTCTAGTGATAAAAACATAGACAGTACCGTTGAAATTGAATCTGCTTTTGCTAGATTCAGAATTAAGACCATTCCTATAGGTATAGATTTTTCTAAGGAGGATAAAATCAAACAGGACAATGTCAGATTATATTATGTAGCTTATTCAAGATCTCAATATGCATTGATTTTGCTTACCACGGATAATGATTATAAGAAACCCGGTGTTGGAACAGGTGGATCCAAGAATTGGTCAATTTTCCAAAATGCGACTAACATATGAGAGGTAATAGCATGGAACAAATTGAAAAATACAAAGAGATGAAGATAGTGCATTCTGCAAAGGGTGAACTCAAGGAGATGTATAGTGTAACTGGAGATATATTGTCATATAGAAGATGCCCAAGATCATATTCTATCATTGCAGAAAGAGGATTTATCCCAGCACAACCCTCCCAGAGGTATGTAGGGTCTGTGATACATCAAGTATTAGATCGAACCCATCGACTTTATTCTGGAAGGCTTGATTCGAATAAAAAAGGTCAAATACCATCTGACGAAGACATCAAGGGATTTTTTGATAAGGTTGATGAGGCAATGAGAGCACATGGCATCAGACCCTTCAATAAAGATTTGGCTACCTTTGTATTGAAAATACTTCAAAGATTCAATAAAATAGAAGGACCATTATTGTATCCAAGGGTAAAAGACACCGAACACAGATTGCAGAGCGACAGGGATGGTTACATACTCCATGGTGTAGTAGACGTTTTGGTAGCACCTACAAATTCTGAGAAGGACGATAATTTCGTGGAAATATGGGACTATAAGGGCAGCAGGAGACCAAAGGGTTCTAATGCTTATGAAAAAAAGATATTGGAGGATTATGAATATCAAATGCTTGTTTATTCCTCCCTCTTCAAGCTTAGGAACGGATATTACCCAACCAAAGGAGTGATATATTTCCTAGGGGAACTCAATGTCGAGAATCTTAATACGAGTCCAAGTACGGCAAGGTTGGAAGTCTCTCTAGATGAGGCACGGATGAAAGAAGCTATGAAATCGTTTGATGACACAGTGGAAGACATAAAAAATGCGAGAAGAACCCAAGCATGGGACCCACCAGCAAATGGAAGTAAAACTGCAGGAAAAGAGACATGTGACGCTTGCGATATAAGGGCTAGCTGTCCCTCAGAAAAGCAAAATTATCATCATAGATATCCAGGCACATAAATTAAATAGCAATGGCGAAGTTGAGGTTACTATGAATGAGATGCCTGCAAGAAAACTGTTAATTATTTCCTGTTCGAAAACAAAAAGGAATTTAAAACAGGGG
>JAKBGP010000210.1 GCA_021833045.1 Thermoplasmata archaeon | reverse complement strand
TTAATGAAATTTCAAGATTTACTCTGATTTAGATCAAAAATAAATGAGACTCATATATTATGGATGAGGCTATGCTTTTTTTAATTATAATTCATAAATCTTAATTAACACTTTTCAAATCCGAGATAAGTGGAGACATCAATGGATATTATTAAAAATTACTATTTCTCAGGTAAGAATGTAAGTCTCTATGAACACCAGAAAAAATCCATTGATGAAATAGATGAGGGCAGAAGTGTTCTGGTTTCAGTACCAACAGCCTCGGGAAAATCTCTCATAGCCTATTATGCCATAATAAGGGCTGCAAAACAAGGATTGAAATCCATGTATATATGTCCTTTGAAGGCGCTGGCAAGGGAAAAATTTGATGAACTCAGGGCAATAGGAAAGGGAATGTTTACAGTAGCTCTTAGCGTGGGAGACCTTGATGCAGGAACTGATATAATAAACAGGTTTGATGTAATAGTCTGCACATCTGAAAAAGCAGATTCTCTAATGCACCATAATCCAGATTATTTTAATGATATCGCTGTGCTTGTACTGGATGAAATCCATAACATAGGAGATCAGACAAGAGGGCCAACTCTTGAGATCTTATGCACAACTGCAAGGATTGTGAATCCGGATATACAGATCATTGCACTTTCTGCAACCCTTCAGAATGCGCCACAAATTGGAGAATGGCTTGATGCAACGGTTGTCAGGAGTGACTTTAGACCTGTACCTCTAAAGAAATTCGTCATTTTTAGAGACAAATTGATGGATGATGAATTTCAGCAGATAGATTCTCTTAAAAAGGATATATATGAACTGATAAGGAAAATTCTTTATGATGGGGGGCAGGTACTCCTCTTTCTTAACACACGAAAAAGGGCTGAAAAGTTTGCAATGGATATAAGTGAACAGATGGATGAAAGAATGTTTCCCAGTTCTATTGATATTATTAGTGAAGATGGAGACAGGAATGCAGAGGTTGTGAACAGGATTGCGAAAAAAGGTGTCGCATTCCATCATGCTGGTCTAAATACCAGAATCAGAACATTTGTAGAGGAAAACTTCAAGAGCGGAAGAATAAAGGTCATAACTTCAACGCCAACACTTGCCGCGGGTATTAATCTTCCGGCAAGAGCCGTTATAATCAGGGATTTAACTAGATTTTCTGATGGCTATTCCTCATACATTTCAAATATGGAAATAGAACAGATGCTTGGAAGGGCTGGCAGACCAAAATATGATGATCACGGTGAGGCTTATATTTACTGTCCTTCCCAGGGGGCCATTGATAAGGTTAAAGATCTGTTTGAAAATGGAGTTGAGCCTGTTGTTTCAGCAATGGGAAAGGAGAAGATTGTTAGATTCAACACCCTAGCATTAATAAGTAACCACTTCTGTACAACCTTAGATTCACTTTACACATTCTTCGACTCAACACTGTATGCATCTCAGAATGGAAAGGGTACACTGAAGGATTACGTAGATCAGGTTACAGGCTATCTGGAGAATTATGGTTTCATTGAGACCAAGGGACAGATACTGAAGGCAGAAAAACTTGGAACTATAACTGCAAATCTGTATATAGATCCGGAGACTGCTAAAATTATAGTGGATATGTTTGAGGAAAATGAAGAAGAGATGTCCGTTGCCAGAATTCTTTATAATATATGCAAAACACCAGATATATTTACATTGTTTGTAAACAGGGATGATTATGAATCACTGAGTGCCTTTTTTGATGAAATATCAGAGAGCCCGGAGGATGAGGATGATATGGCTGCAGGAAAAACTGCTATGCTCCTACTGGATTGGATCAATGAAGTTCCAATATACGAGATTGAGGAGAAATACTCTGTTGGATCTGGAGATATAGAATCCAGAAAATCTTCTGCTGAATGGATAGTAATGGCTGCTTCCAGACTGGCAGCAGAGTTTAGGAGGGAACTTTCCTATCCACTGGATGTACTGAGTTTGAGATTGAAAGAAGGTGTGAGGGATGATATAATGTCCCTTATTTCAATTCCAGGAGTTGGGAGAGTTAGGGCAAGAAGACTCTATGAGAATGGATTTAAAAAACCGTCAGATATTGCAAAATCAACCGTTCAGAATATAGCAATACTCAGGGGATTTTCAAAAACTCTGGCGGAAAATATAATAAAAAGCGCTAAAACTATGGGTGATTCTTCTGAGTGAGGTTATTCACGTAAGGATAGAGAAGGAAAGAGCCCAGAAAGCTTTAGAAAGGCTGAAAAAACTAGACTTTTTTTTGCCACAATTTGAAATAAAAAGGGATGGGGAATACATCCTCATTCCTGTCAGCAGAAACGTGGAGAAAGAAGAGAATATAGTAATTGAATGCGAGCCCAGAGAAATGAAAATAATGCCACAGGGCCATGCAGGTTCCTTTGATCTTATAGGAGACATAGCAATCATTCACGAAAGAAAGAGGATTGATCATGATTTCATGGTACAGTTCATATTGAAATCAAAGGGAAACATTAGAACCATATATCTTGACATGGGGATAAAGGGCGAAACCAGACTCAGGGATCTTAAACTTCTATATGGAGAAGATAACCCTGTAACAATGTACAGGGAGAACAACATTATAATGAAGGTTGATGTGAAGAAAGCCTATTTCTCACCAAGACTATCAACTGAAAGGTATCTGGTTTCAAGGAATGTTACAGATGGAGAATATATTTTTGATATGTTCGCTGGAATAGGCCCTTTCAGCCTTAATATAGCTAAAAGGACTAAATGCAAAATTGTAGCATGCGACATAAACAGTGATGCAGTGGAATTACTGAAGTATAACCTGTCTATCAATAAACTTCTATCAGATGTTGAAGTTCATGAAGGAAATTCTTATAAAATTATAAAAGAACTAAAACCATTCAATAGAATTATTATGAATAACCCTGTAAATCAATATGAATCCCTTGATGAAATAATAGAATCATTGACTGATGGGGGAAGATTAAATATCTATATGGTGGAAGACCAGGAGACAATAGAGGAAAAGATGGAATATTTTATCGGCAAAGGGATGTTTCTGGAAACCAAGAGAGTCGTTCATGGATATTCTAAGAGTAAGTCCATGTACAGCCTTCAGTACAGGAGGGACCCGACATGAGCCTTAGCAGAAAGATAGGAGATCTGACAGAAGAAATATATGAAAAAGTACTTCTGGAGCAGATAAAGAAAGATGGAAATATACCGTATCATGTGGGAATAATAACAGATGGAAACAGAAGGTATGCCAGTTCTCATGGAATGGATTCTAATCTTGGTCACGTGAAGGGTAAGGAAAAACTTGAAGAAGTCCTTGAATGGTGCATGGAAATAGGAACCAGAGTAGTTACAGTTTACGCGTTTTCCACTGAAAATTTCAAGAGGGACAATGATGAGGTAAGATTCCTCTTCACACTGATCAGCAATTCACTTCTGAATCTTATAAGCGATGAGAGAGTCCTGAAAAATAAGATAAGGGTAAAAATTATTGGTAGCATTGATACGCTTCCAAAATTCCTGCAGGATTCTATCAGGAAAGTCGAAGATGCGACAAAAGACTATGACGGATATAAGCTCAATATTGCTGTTGCGTATGGGGGAAGAGAAGAAATAATAGAGGCCATAAGGAAGATAGCAGAAGAATACAAATCCGGTAAGATCGAAATGAAGGATATATCTGAAGAGAATTTCAGGAAATATCTCTATGATGGAACTATCCCTGACCCAGATTTGATCCTTAGAACAAGTGGGGAGGAAAGGGTTTCAAACTTCCTTTTATGGCAGGGTGCTTATTCTGAGCTTTACTTTTCCGATGTTTTCTGGCCAGAACTTAGAAAACTAGATTTCCTGAGGGCCGTGAGATCATATCAGACCAGGAAAAGGAGGTTTGGCACCTGAATGTGGATAGGCATAGATGATACAGATTCCAGAAACGCCGGTTGCACTACTTACATAGCCTTTAGAATAGTTTCTACCTTTGCAGATAGAATAATTTCGCTTCCAAGACTTGTTAGATTAAATCCAAACCTGAAATATAAGACAAGAGGGAATGGTGCACTCAGCATCAGAATTGGAAATAGAACAGAAGAAACTAAAACAGTAATTGGTAAGTCCGATGGTAAGAAGATTTCACTAGGTTTGCAAAACAATGAAATGGAGCCGGATTTTCCTAAAACCTATGATAACTCAATGATAGAACAGGTTGTTGGCATTGTTGAGGAATATTATGAGAAAAATCAAACAAATACAAACCCTGGAATTGTTTTTTCTAACAAAAAATTTGACACCGACATTTATAGGAATGCACTTGAACGCGATATCCCAATGGATTACATAGAAGAAATTTTGAAGAAAACTGAT
>JAKBGP010000209.1 GCA_021833045.1 Thermoplasmata archaeon | reverse complement strand
CGATCGGTTAGTGATTATTTTTATATAATGCTCAGTGAACCACTAACTAAAATAATTTGTGGAAGTCTCTTGAAATCTTAAAAGAAGGAAAGCGTAGATTTTTAATTCTAAGGTAATCGGTAGAATTAAATTTTTAAAAATTCTTCTGCAGACTTGAGATTTCAGCTATCATCTTCTGTATTTCCTGTTCTTCTCCTTTCTTTGAGAAGATATTGTGTCTTATTTTTTTCTCTTCGCCTATTTCTTTATACTTATTAGTGTTCTTTTTTATACTTTCTCTGATTATCTTAAGATTGAATTCATCAGTGGGATTGCTTGCTCTTGTAAAAACGAAGGATGCGACAGAATTATTGAACTTCTTTCTTCTGTAGACCAGGGATGAATGTATATTTCTAGCGAAGCCTTCAGACAGATCACTTGCAACTATTGTTACCCAGCTGTTATCCACAAGTCCCGATACAATTTCAGCAGCGTGCCTCAGCTCACGATCCGAAGATAGATTTCTGAATTTTACCTGTACAATGTCAGGGTAAGATATCCTGCTGGCTCCGTCCTCCTCGTCCATTTTATTTCCCTCTTTATCTGTCATCCTTACAAAGGAACTATCATATTCATCATTAAAATCTTCGTATTTCAGCTTTCCTGAGGAACTCAATTTTCTTTCCTTTTCCTGTGTGATATAGATAATTGCATTCTTCTTTCCTTCATTTGCTTTGATGAGACCATTATACACATCACTCATTCTGTCACCTATCAGCACAATAGTTTGTTGCATGTAGGTCTGCAATTCCACCGAGTCAAGCTTTTCATTCTCCAGATTCAATTTATTTACTTCCTCCATTTAAATCACCTAATACCTCCCATATTTTTTTTCTTCATCCCTGTCTACCAAACTTACCCTTTCGTTAGATTTCATTGATTTTTCTATTTCCTGATACTTCTCTATTTTTTCCTCAAAAATCTTTTTTATAAAGCCAGAATCAAAAACATATTCCAGAATCGACTTAATTGCATCTTCCTTTGATGGATAGTAACCCATTCTTATCATTCGTTCAATGTATTCTTCCTGTTTCTTAGAAAGGGATATACCGTTTCCCAGATCCATTCCTTTGAAATTTTTCTTAGATTGTATAAAATCTAGGGCGCAGTTTCTAAGAAACTCTGATCGGCTTCCAAAAGACATGTTTTCCTCAAGAAAACTATCTATCAAGTCAAGATCTTCTTCTGAAATCCTTAGTGTAATCTTAATGTCTTTTGATTCAGGATTCATTATTATCTCTAATAGATATACTTGGAGGTATATAAATTTTATGTAAATGACTGTACACAAGTATATACAAAAATAGTCTAAATTGTTACAGTAAATAATTCTATTTTTTAATTAAAAACCAATAATTAAGAGGATTTAACAAACATACATTACATTTCTAATAATAATTTACAATTTTTAAATAAGTACGTCTGTATGGCAATTTTTATAATATAAATATACAAACATATTAAAATCAATATAGTCATGGAATTAATCAATAATAAGCAAGGGCTGGTAAGTCTAACCATATAATAAATCATAGTTATGTCAACTCTTAAATGATTTAAACTTCATTATGTCCATATAGATGCCAAATTAGAAGAACTTTTCACGCATATCAAAAAATAGATCACCATATGCCAGAGTTTAGAGGTAGGTCTTTATTTTTGACCCTGTCCTGACGATGTCCTGCTCTTAATAAAGTCAATTAATGTAGTTTTGAATGTTATTAATTTTCTGTCATATAGCGCTATTTTACGACCAGACTTGGTTTGAATTATGAACAGTTTTTTGCCATCATTCATATCTCTGGTAATATCTTGTATGTCACTGTAGTAGACATTAAATCTCTTGTTTGTGGTAACTATGATTATCTTATCTTCAAATATTTCTATGTCAGCTCTTTTCCTGTACTGTACAACATTGTATCCAATTATAAAGATGGATAGTACCAGAAAAGGAGCGTAGTTTACGACACTTGCCAAAAAATAACCAGGGTAAAAGTAGATTGGCAAAATGACTGCTATTACAAGGAAGATTGCAGATATATATGGAATTACATTTGTCCCTGCCTTAAAAACAGCAAGTGGAGCCAAACTCTTCATAATCCAGTATTCCAATTATAAATTATAATTTATCCCAACCCTCAAAGTCAGCATTAAGGAAATCAAATTCTAATGTTTAATAATCACATTTCTGTTTGATATTTTAACAAAATAACAACTAGGAAGTAACTTAAGATTTATCGTAATACCAGTTCATGACGTTCGAAATCAGCACATTTGAAATTCCCATTGCCATAAGGGCTTTAAGAACTGCTTCCATATATATTCTTGATGATGGTAAAAATAAAATTCTAATAGACACAGGAATGGATGATCAAATAGATACATTTCTGGAAAGTAGGGGAGTTGACATAGAAAATATAAACATGGTACTCCTCACTCACCTGCATATAGATCATGTAGGGGGAGTTAATAAATTACATAATAATTACAGTCTGAACGGGTACATAGGAAAGGAAGATTTGAGACGAATTGAGGCAATTCAATCCTCAGCTAAAGGTTTCATATCATGGCAGATCGATTACCTACGAAGGAATGGCGTACCAGATAAATTCTTAGAAAATCTTACCGAGAGTCATCCTGTGTTCAGGGAGTTGAAAAATTATTTGGACCTTAAACTGGAGCCTCTCGAAGCAATTAAAAATTTACCAAATGGAATTAGAACATTGCATGTTCCAGGTCATTCACCAGGATCTACTTGCTACTTTGTAAATGATAGTACCGCTCTAATGTCTGGTGATCATATTTTAGAACGAATTACACCCAACATCAGCTATTACGACGAAGAGGAAGATATGCTGGGAGAATACCTTTCCAGCCTCATCAAGACTAAAAACATTAAGGTAAAGGCTACATTCCCGGGTCATGGAAAGCCTTTTGGAAACCAAAATGAAAGGATAGATCAGTTGATAAAACATCATGGTGATAGGATGAATGAAATCATGGAACTCGTTAGGGATAAGTGGTTGACAGCCTATGAAACAGCACACAAAATGCGCTGGAGTAAGGGGAGAACCATGGAATCCATGAATATGATGGAATCCAACTTTGCAATTGGTGAAGCCATATCGCATTTAAGACATATGGAAAGTACAGGGACATTAGACAAAAAAGAGATTGGAGGAATTTATTATTACGGATCAAGCAGTATTTGATAAACTCACTTATGACTGAAGTTAACCAGAGATAATCTATTGTCAAATATTTATGTGCTTTACCCACTCAGGATAAATAAATAAAATTATGTAGAAAAATATGTATTTAAAAAAATAAGGTATCAAATAAACTTTTGTTAAAGGGAGTTTTTTCATGTTATCGATTACCTTTTTCCTATTTCTGTTCCTACTGTTTTTAAACTTCTTTAATTCAGAAAATGCAAGGTAATCATAACGTTCAAAATATGAATATTTCAAAAATAATTTATCACCACTTTTTGAGGCAATCGAGACAATTTCATCCCTGACATCAAGTTGAACATGTCCGGGTTTTATAGTTTCAGTAAATAATTTAGGCTGAGTTTCTGTTCTCAACCTGTATTTGGTCAACTTTTCAGGATCCAGGTATATTGTGGCCCTCTGATGTATAGCCTCAAGAAACAGGTATATATCAGGCGTTTTGTTACTTGAGAAAAGCAAATTGGAATTCTGAATTATAAGTTCTCTAGAAACTGCTATGGAACTCATATTGAAATCAGCCGAAATTTTTTTAGCTTTTACAAGTTTTTTAAGTTTTCCATTATTTCTAATAACCATGGGTCTATTTCCTTGTGAAAATTTTTGGGAATGTTTCTTAAATGTCGTCTTCACATCCTTCCCATCAGCACTGATAAATGAAAAGGAATTATGATAATATATTGTGCCACTATTTTTCTTATAGAAATTCACAATTTTCTCCAGTCTTGTTTCATAAAATAGGTCGTCATCATCAAGGAATGTTATTATTTTTCCCTTTGAAAGTTCGAGTCCTCTCAAATATTTTTTCCCTATTTGTTCATCAGGAATTAGTGAGAACTTCAGGTTTTCTCCATACGCACTTGTATCTAAAGGTATATTAGACACTAATATAATCTCATAGAGATCTTTATTTAGTGTTTGTTTGATAACAGATTCGATTGCTTCACGAACAAATTGTGTTCTGTTATACAGTGTTATAATTACAGAAATAATAGGTAATTTCTCTTCCAACAAGGTAAAATCACTTACTATTTATTAAAATTATAGCAGAAGCACCTTTTAAATCAACAGAAGTATGCAGTCCTAAGGGAAATAAGGAACTATTCAGAA
>JAKBGP010000208.1 GCA_021833045.1 Thermoplasmata archaeon | reverse complement strand
TTCTGATTGCACTCTCCATGAATTCGCTGTAATTTTTGGGAAAGGTCAATCAAAAGTAGACATTGTCACATTCCGGTTGATAGATATCGGTGATACCAGTAGGATGTTCTTATCAGGCCCTCTTTCGTCTTGAACCGATGCTTTAACAGCCATGACTGGATAGAGAAGTGCTGTTCTGCCTTGTCGGATGTCTTCTCCACCTTTGGTTCCTCAAGATACAGGAAAACCTCATTCCTGTGCTTCCTGACGAATGTGAGGAATGATGCAATGATCCTGTCATCGCCATACAGGCTGTTGAGTTTATACAGGATTATTTCAACAATTTCCTTCTCATTCATTCCTTCAGTGATCTTTTCAACTGCATCCATGTTCTTTCCGAGTTTCTTCAGGTTTGTTTCGTTCTGGAAGAACATGTACCTGATCATCCTCTTTGCCGTGTCAAGATGATCTTCCATCTTTGCAGCTGCTATCTTGTGTGCAAGATCCTTCTCCATGTGGAAGAGGCATCTCTGCCTTCTTATTTTTGTGTTCAACCTTACAGATACTTCTTCCAATATGGATTCATAATGATATCCATCAGTGGTGATGAATATCTCTTCAGGGATGCTGAACCTTGACAGTGCACTTATGAAGAATCCTGTCAGCGTATCTTCCTTCAGATCATCCAGTATTTCTTCCACAAAGTTTCCATTTTTTGAATCCTTCAGAAGGGCCCGGTATTTTTCAACACCATCTATGTGTGTGTACTGTTCGTCATAAACAAAGTAACCGGATGATTCCATGATGCCTGGAAGTGCAGGAGGCACATATCTCCTGATGGTCTCATGGGATATGATCACGTTTCCAATGATATGGAACAGGGACGAAGCTTTCCTCAGGGATGTCTTCACCCTTGTCTTTACGCTCTTGTCTTTTACATCCTCAGGATAATGCTTTCCATAACCGTAATTGGGAGGACGTGCAACAAATGAATATCCGCATGCCTTGCAGATATATCTCTGGATGCGGAATATGATCCCGTTCTCCATGGTTCTAAGGCATGTTCCGTTCTTCACCACCTTGCTTGAATGGCATTGAGGGCACATGGGCCTCATGAAACTGATCAGATCATTTCCTTTCAGCACCACATCCATCATGGGAATATTATTAATCTTAAAAATTGGGGAAGACTCCTCAGAAACATACTGATCGAGTGTGGATGAAACACTTTTGAACTCCACATGTGGCGCCTTCCTCAGTCGCATGTCATGTAATGTTTACATCCTATTTCATGATTTCGGTTCCTGTTTTGGTTTTCTGGAAATCATCAACTTAAAGTTGACAATGTCCAAAAGTAAAAAATTAATATGTTGTTAGAAATCATCTAAAATCTAATGACAAATTTATTATTTACCAACTTAGGGCTTTGCAGAGGGAGAGAACCAGAATATAAATATTATACTCGGTTCTGTAAAATAACGGGAATTGCTTTTGATAACCCCAATAAACATGCAGAAATAAGATACACCAACATCAATGTTATTTTTAGCAAGGTTGAACCAATATTCTTTATAGATCCTATAAAGGTATTTCGTGGGGAGTTCAGCGTCACATCTTTAGCTACTTTTACTGGAGTTACTGAGCATATAAAAAATGCCGAAGTGATTGTTACTCAAGACCCAAATTTTTTTTCATATGGTATAACAAAAGAAGCAATAAAACGCAATAAACCTGTTGTAATGATAAATTTTGAAAATGTGTTGAATAAGTCAATATTTGATTTGTATCCATATAGACTTGCAACGAACTATGTTATAAAAAATTCTGATTTAATTATACCACAAACATTACAAGCTGAAAAATATTTAGAAAAGAAAGGCGTTAAAAAAGACTCATTAGAGATGATATATCCTGGAATAGATATTGATCTTTTTAAGCCAATTGATAATAAAGATATGAAAGAACATGATAAAATAAATTTCCTTTATGTGGGAACTTTAACTAAATCAAGGAGTGTAGTAGAACTTCTTGAATCTTATGCAATAGTCGAAAAAGAACTTATTAATACAAAATTGACAATAGTTGGTAAGGGGGAATATAAGGAAATGTTGAATGAATATAAAATGAAATACAATATAATTCACTTAGAAAATATCTATCCAAATACGCTCTCTCAAATATATAGAGATTCTGATGTGTTTGTTTTTTTATCTCGCCCAAGATTTTTTTTAGGAAGTACTATCAATGAGGAACAATTGTCGTTTGCGATTTTAGAAGCCATGTCTAGCGGTCTACCTATTATTACAACCAAATATGGATCATTACCAGAAGTGGTAGGAAAAGATAATTTTCAAGTTGACCCAACAAACGTAAAAGAAATCTCAAATACTATGTTAATGTTGGCAAAGAATTATGAACTTAGGAAAAAAATAGGTAATGTTAACAGAAAAAGAGCAATTGAAAAATTTGATGCGAAAAAACAGAGTGAGATATTTATTAAAAAAATTCTAACGTTTTATTCCTAAGAGATTGCGTAGAAATAACATAGTAAATATGTAATAGGTTAGTGTTATGAAGCCTGACCTTTTGTTTTTCCTGATCTGTTCGGTCTCTCCTCCATCTTCTTCCTTCTGTTCCTGTCCATCCACTCCTTTATTTCAGGCGGACCATCCTGAACTCCCGCCTTTTAGGTACATGATCCAAACTGAATCGTTGTTAGACTACCTGTAATGCACATTTTTCTGGACCGAAACATGTAGATAATATATACCTATTTAGGTATTACATTGAAGACATACCTGAGAAAGAAAACGATCAACGGCAGGGAATATTTCTATGAAATGACTCCCTACTGGGACAAGGAGAAAAAGTAGATCAGGTATCACAGCAAGTACCTTGGGGTTCAGAAGGAAAATGGCATTGAAAAGATCAGGACTCACCTGCCAAGGAATGTATTTGTTTACGGCCCGTTCATACCTGTCCTGAGGATCATAAGGGAGTTAGGCATTGAAAGCATACTGGATTCCCTCTTCAGGAAGGAGGACAGGAATACCCATGCGATTTTTCTCACAGCATATATCACGTCTTCTGGAAGATATCGGGAACAGCAGCATTCCTGACAGGTTTTTCTCTTCATTCTCATCACGAATGAGGCCCGAATCATCTCTCCTCTATGACATAACCACGATCGCATCCTATTCCGGCAACGGCATGTTTGAATTTGGCCATGCAAAGGATCACGAGGATCTTCCCGAGATCAACCTTTCCCTTGTCATTGAGAGGCGGAGATCACTGCCGTTCCTGTTCGAAATATACCCTGGAAGCATCGTGGACGTTTCCACACTCGCAATAACACTGGACAGGATCAGGAATCTCGTCCCTGCAGTGGTGATCATCCTCGATCGAGGCTTTTTCTCCCTGGACAACCTCATGCTTTTGAATGGCCATGGATACATAATCGCTGCAACATACTCAAGAAAGGAGGTGAAGCATGTGTTCTCTTCCAGCATGAGGAGGCTGGATTCTGCAGATAACACCATAGTATACAATTACAAACCCATATTCGCGATGCATGTGGAATTTTCCATTGGCGATCTTGCCCTGGAGGGATACCTCTACCATGACCTGGATCTGGAGGCTAGGGAAAGATCCAGTTTTCACAGGCACATCAGGGAGGCCATGGACACAATCAAAAAGACAGAACCAAAGGAGAAAAGAGTTGCTCAGATCGCCCAGATCCGATCCATGGGGGGAGAATATTGCAGATACATAAGAATGACGGTAAGGGACGGAAGGTATCACACACAGGCAAGGAACAATGCCATATCCCAGAGAGAGAACCGCATAGGCCGTTTCATGCTGGTGTACAGGAGGGAATATAATCCCACAGAATGCCTTGATCTTTATCGTGATAAGGATCGGGTGGAGAAGGCTTTTGAGATCCTGAAGACAGACTTGGACATATTTCCACTGAGGGAAAGGAAACCGTCCACCGTGAGGGGCCTGGTCTTCATCCTCTTCATCTCGCTGATCGTGAGGCTGGCCATGAGAAGGATGATGTCTGAATCAGGGCTCAACAGGAAATATTCCATGGACAAGGTGTTCCTTGAGCTGGAGAAGCTGCAGATGATGAATATCGACGGCAAAATGATCGAGAGGGGCTTTGGGACAAAATTATTTTCTTGACAGATCCCTGTAATCTCTTATGAACCCGGGATTCGTATGTTTCAGGTAGTTGTACTGCCTCAGGTTGTGCATGTTTATCTTGAGTGTTTCCTCTGTCTTTTTTCTCTGTGATAGTTTCTTCCTTATCTTGACGGGCATCTTCCTCTTCATCATGGAGTTCACGCATTCCGATATGGAACGCATGTGGTAATGTTCCAGCCATGATTGTGTGTCATC
>JAKBGP010000207.1 GCA_021833045.1 Thermoplasmata archaeon | reverse complement strand
GGCTGCAGCGGCCACTCCAGTTGGACCTTTTCCTGATGTAAGGTCATTATCCTGTGCAAGTTTAATTATTTCAGCTGCCTGTTTTCTTGTATCCAGGGAGAGCTTAAGTTTACTGCAGAATCTGTTCAGGTAATCCTCAGGCTTTGATGGCATTATGTTAAGCTGTAGGTATCTGCTCATGATACGATATGTTCGACCAATTTCCTTTTTCTTTACCCTTGTTATGGATGCGATCTCGTCCAAGGTTCTTGGCACATTTGTGATTCTGCACGCAGCGTATAGAGAGCCGGCTACAACCCCTTCAATACTCCTACCCCTGATCATGTTCTGTTTGACTGCCTTTCTGTAAATAACAGCTGCAGTTTCTCTAACGTCATTTGGAATACTGAGATTAGATGCCATTCTTTCCATTTCCTGCAATGCCTGTGAAAGGTTTCTCTCTGCGGCATTTGATACCTTTATCCTCTTCTGCCATTTTCTCAGTCTGTATAATTGCGCCCTATTTCTGGTTGGTATGGATTTACCGTAAGAATCCTTATTCTTCCATGATATATCTGTGGATAAACCCTTGTCGTGCAATGTAAAAGTCATTGGGGAACCAGCCCTTGCTCTGGATTCATTCTGCTCTGTGTCGAATGCCCTCCATTCTGGTCCCTGATCAATATAACTTTCGTCGATCACAATACCACATTTATTGCACACCAGTTCACCCCTTTCGTAATCCCTGGAAAGATCAGTTGAACCACATTCCGGACACTTTTCTATCTGCTCAATTTTTCTTTTTTCTTTTTCCATCTAAATCACCTAGTTTTTAACAAATACTCTCCTATCTTCTGAATCAAATTTCTTTGAAAGTACTACTACTCCCATTGGCTCAGAAATGGGGCCAATAATTCTTACTATTCTTCCTACCTTGTTACCTTTGTTGTCAAAAACAGCTCTATTAATCAAATCCTCAGAAACGTTAAGCACTACAAACTCATTTCCTAGGTCATGATAAATAGGGAGAGAAATTTGCATATATTTACCTTATAGTTAACAAGTTAATAAACTATTCGTAATACTTTTAATAGTCCCTTTTCAACCTATTTCAATATATCATTGAAATACAGGCACGCAAATAACGAATTCCGACTAAAGTATTAATTGTTTAAGGATCTATAATGAAGACTTTAGCAAAAATATCGATATGTAGAAATTATAAGAGGAAATCAGGAAGTATCATCTATGAAAATTTACGTGGTTGACAATGGGAGTCAGTGGACTCACAAGGAATGGAAAGTCCTGAAAAAGTTGGGAGTGGATTCTGAAATTGTGGACAATGACATTAACTTTGAAGAGATTAAGGACTCCGACGGCTGGGTACTTTCCGGAGGTGCTCCAAGCATAACAAATGAAATTCCTAAGCTAGGGCGGATATCTGAAATTCTTGACAAAACTTCCGTTCCAGTTTTTGGAATATGCATTGGAGCACAGTTTATGGCTCTTCATTTCAAGGGTGAGGTAAGAGCTTCACCCATACCGGAATTCGGAAAGACAAAGGTCAATTTTTTCAATCAGGGAGGAATATTTAAAGAGATTCCATCTGAAATAGTTGTGTGGGAGAATCATAACGATGAAATACTATCTATTTCAGATGATTTCAAAATATGTTCAAACTCAAAAAACTGTAAAGTACAAGCTTTTTACTCTGATAAAAAATCAATGTTTGGTGTGCAATTTCATCCAGAGGTTGAAAACACTCAATACGGTACAGAAATGTTCAAATCCTTTATAGAATATTGTAGAAGGTGAATTAATGATTTCTACTGATGCGTTGATAGAGAAACCAGTATATACAGAAAAAGGAGTGCTTGTTGGTAATGTTTACGACGTTATTCTTGATTTTGAAAGTGGCAACGTCTACGGGTTGTTAATTAAAGATACGAACAGTAATGTTGTGAGTGAGGGTATTCCAATTTCAATCCCGTTCAGATGGATCAAATCAATTGGAGATGCCATACTTCTTCTTACTTTCCCTGAAAAGGTAAGTTATAATAGAAGAGAAGTGAACTGAATACTTTATGAGAAGAAGTATATAGTAATTATTTATCCCTGAAAATCAATGTCATCATCAAATCATTTTCCAGTTGCCTCGCGCCTTTACAAAAAAATGATGTCCACAGCAACAGGTAAATGGGCTTTGATTGGTACTTTGATTGGAATAATAGCTGGTCTGGGCGCTATTGCCTTATACATCTCAATAGAACTGGTAACCACTTACCTTCTAACTGGATTAACTGGTTTCTCTCCTCCCAGATCAGGATTGCTTGCAGGGACTACTTTTTATAAATATTCGCCTAATATTCACTACCTTTTCATACCCATATCACTAATTATAGGTGGAGTTGTTGTAGCTATTATACTGAACAAAACTGCTCCTGAAGCAAAAGGACATGGAACTGATGCTGCAATAAGTGCTTTTCATAATAATGCAGGAAGAATTAGAAGAAGAATACCTCTTGTAAAGACAGTCGCATCTGCCATAACAATAGGATCGGGGGGGAGCGCCGGAAGAGAGGGCCCCACAGCACAAATTGCAGCCGGTTTCGGTTCGTTCCTGGCGGATGTGTTTCATCTGGATGAACATGATCGACGTATCGCAATGGCTTCAGGCATTGGTGCAGGTATTGGCAGTATATTTCTGGCTCCACTGGGAGGTGCTATTCTCAGTACTGAAATCCTATATAAGAGGGATTTCGAAACGGAAGCTTTAATACCCTCTACAATAGCGTCAGTTGTTGGATATTCCATTTTTGGTTATTACACAGGATATAAGACAATATTTCTAATTCCTACATCAACAGTAATTGGCTTCTTTCATCCACTGTCTCTTTTCGCCTATCTTATAATAGGATTTTTAGCAGGTTTGTCCGCAATAATGTACATTAAGGTATTTTACGGGATAAGCAGAATTTTTGAAATATCCAAAAAGATAACACCATACGCAAAACCCGCAATTGGCGGAGCAGTAGTTGGGATTATAGCGATTTTCTTTCCACAAATACTCGGATTAGGGTATGGCTGGGTACAGCAGATGCTTGATGGAAATATGACTCTTTTCGGATCTGGATACCTTGATTTATTCCTGATATTCATTACACTTTTTTTCTTAAAAACAATAGCAACTTCATTCACCATCGGATCTGAAGGTTCTGGAGGTGTATTTGCTCCAGGATTGGTTATAGGCGCATTTCTGGGCGCTGCAATCGCAATTCCCCTAAGAGTTATCTTCCCCTATCTTAGCATGGATGAAATTATAATAGTATCAATGATTTCTATGTTTGGAGGAGCGTCAAAAGCTCCAATTGCAATCATAATAATGGGAACTGAAATGACAGGATCTTATGCTCTATTTATCCCATTAATGCTTGCGACAACTGTAAGTTACTTTGTTAGTGGAAATCTTTCTATTTATCGGTCTCAGGTTTTGGACAGAAGTAAATCACCTGCTCATGAAGATGAATATAAAAATCCAATTATGGACGATATTCCAGTTTATACTGCCATGAAGAAAGATTATCTCAAGATAAGTAAGAATGAATCTTTGAGGTCTGGAATCAACATGATAAGAGAAAGCAGAACGAAGGGAATTGTCGTTGAAGACGATGGTAGGCTTGAAGGATACCTTTCCATTGAGGATATCCCGGTAAATGCTAATTATGATGAGAAAATTGAAAGCGTAATGCAGAAAGATCCTCCACTCATAAAAAGTGATGATAACTTACATAATGCTTTGAATAAGCTTACAAAAGAACCTTCCGGGAAACTTATCGTTTATAACGAAAGTTCACCTGATATTGTTGTCGGAACACTGACGCTTGTTGAAGTGGCAGAAGCTTATAACATGGAGATCAGGAGAATTAAAGATGCCCAGAGAATGGAGAAGTCATAACATTTTGTATAAGTGATAGGTTATGATTATTAAACTCCAACTGACTATATTAGGCAAATCCAAATGTGTAAGAACTTTGATGTGATTCAAAGATCGTCTGAAGATTATATCCCTGAAAATTTCTTCATTACTATTATCTCAAAAACAAGATATACAAATATAGTGAACGAAAATGTTGAATAAAGACTATCAAAGGGACCAGCTCCTCCTATTATGCCCCCCTTTCCCGAAAGTGATGATGCTCTTATTCCTTTGAAAAGATCAACTATAAATTCTGAAAAGAATATTAGAGGAAATATGAGAACAGATTCAACTAACTGATATTCCTTTGGTATGGTGAAATAAAGTATGAGAAACCACACGACAACTAGAAAGAATTTTATTCTATAATGTGGATAAGATATTACTGAACCTGTGTATTTTCCTTCTCTTTCTTCAGGTTTCATTGCCATCCAG
>JAKBGP010000206.1 GCA_021833045.1 Thermoplasmata archaeon | reverse complement strand
TATCTAAGGTGTGCATTGGATTCAATAATAAGTGATGGTTTAGATTCTAATGTTGAGATACTAATCAGTGATAATGCTTCTATGGATGGTACCTTAGAATTGGTCAAAGATTTCATTCAAAAGGGACACAATATAACTTATTTACGTAATGAAGTAAATATAGGACCCGACGGTAATATCTTAAAATGTATTCAAAATGCAAAGGGCAAGTTCATTCAATTAATGGGTGATGATGATATCCTCGCTTCAGGGGCAGTAGAATATATACTAAACTTCCTGAAAAAACACACAGACATTTCGACGATAGCACTCAATTGGGATCAATTCAAAAAAATAAGGGGCAAGGAAATATACTATAACCCAAGGTACCAAGATGTTGGTCAGACTTTATTTGATTCCAGAGAACAATTTTTGAAAACTCTTTCTCTTGAAGGATTGTCTTTTCTTTCAAATAAGATATATAATTCATACAGTATTAAGAAGCTTGATAACTTAGAGGATTTCATAGGTACGAGATTCCTCCAAAGTTATGCTCTAATATTATGTCTAGAACAGAATTCAAATGCTGCGATAATTAGAAAAGTACTTGTTCATCAAGGAGTACTCAATAACTTGCCTCACCAGATGAGTCCAGAGGAAGCAATTTATTCGGCAACAGTAGTTTTTCACGATAAGTTATACTCTTTACTGAATTTTATGAAGACAGAAATAGGTATAAATGAGAATGCTGTCGATTATATTTTCTACAGTGGCTCCAAATTTGAATGGAGAGTAATGTTATTGCTAAGATTCTATTATTCGATTAAACCATCAATTTCTTTCGGAATAGAATTTAACAAATATTATAGACGGTATAAATCCGTATATTATTTTGGCATTTTTCTATCTATTATTCCTTTATTTATTGTTAAATTTTTAACCAAAACCTATTATAGACTTTTCCTAAAAACCCATGAGAATTAAAGGCACACCCGATTCGTTTTATTTAATATCACTCATAAATCATCCTGGAAGCCCTCAAGTCAGTTACATGTACCTAAATCTGCGGAGTTCAGGTCGTATCTGATCAATTGAGAGTTCTGTCATAAGGTTAATAATCGTGAAATGTGTTTATGGAACAAAACTTTCACACGCACCTAAATAAAATGTATTAATATGAAAACAATGAGGGAATGATAAAATGGAAAAAGATATTAAAAATCATAAAATTATTGTAACAGGCGGTGCTGGATTCATTGGTACGAATCTCGTGAGGAGACTCGCTACAAACAATGAAGTAATTGTGATTGACAATATGCATACGGGATCTGATAAAAACATCAAGGACCTAGTTGATGCAGGGAAGGTGGAACTGCTTCATGAAGATGTGAAAAATATAAATAAATTGGAAAGGAAAGTGGACTTGATTTTTCACATGGGTTTCTATTCAGCATCTCCTATGTACAGGAATAACCCAATGCTTGTTTCTGAAGTTGTTGGAGGTATGACGGCGCTCCTTGAATATTGTAAAAATAATAATGTAAATATGGTATTTTCTTCCACTTCATCAATATACAATGAAGTTAAACCTCCACACAAGGAGGATATAATTCCAGGCGTTACTGACTTTTACACAGAAGCAAGAATTTATTCTGAAAGAATGGCAGAATTATATAACAAACTCTTTGGAGTTAATGTTGCAGCCATGCGATTCTTCTCAGTGTATGGAAAGTATGAGAAATCAAAGGGAGAATATGCAAATCTAGTAACACAGTTTTTGTGGAACATAAAAGATGGGAAGAAACCGGTCATATATGGCAACGGAGAACAGAGGAGAGATTTTGTGTATGTTGAGGATCTGATTGATGCACTACTTTTGGCATCAAAGGTCAAAGGTTTTGAGGTGTTCAATGTTGGTTATGGGAAGAATTACAGTCTCAACGAAATGCTAAGCATGCTGAACAAATACCTTGGAACTAAAGCGGAACCGGAATACATAACAATGCCAGTAAAAAATTATGTGATGGAAACACTTGCAGACACATCCAAAGCAGAAAAAGTTCTCGGATTCAAAGCAAAGACAACGCTTGAAGAAGGCATCAGAATCATATCTGAGTTTTACTCATGACTAAAAGAATGATAATGTCTCGCACTCCCTTGAGAATCACGTTCACAGGCGGAGGAACAGATATACCCGAATACTTCATGAACTACGGAAATGGCGCAGTGGTCAATGCAACAATAAACAGGTATATTTACATAACAGTCAATGAAAAATTTGACAGAAGAATCAGGGTAAGTTACTCCACAACGGAAATAGTGGATAGCGTGGATGAAATAAAGCATCCTGTTGTCAGGGAAGCTCTGAAATATCTCAATATAAGTGAGAAGATCGAGATAGTGTCCATGTCTGATATACCATCAAACGGAACAGGTCTTGGATCAAGCAGCACCTTTACTGTGGGATTGCTAAATGCGCTTCATGCTTACAAAGGTGAGTTTGCATCTTCTTCACAACTTGCAAAGGAGGCCATTCACATTGAACGTAATGTCCTTAAGGAGGAGGGCGGTCTTCAGGATCAATACGCAGCCGCATTTGGGGGAATGAACCTCATGGAATTTGTCAAAGAGCCAGAAGTAAATGTAACTCCAATAATAATGCCTGAGGATACAATGGAACAACTACAAAACCATTTACTTTTACTATATACGAATATGGAAAGAAAATCAGATCATATTCATACGGATCAAAAGACAAGAATCTCTTCATTGCGTGAAAAATATGAAAAGATGTCTAAACTCTCCCACAGGCTCAAGGAAGAGATGAACAGAGGGAATTACATGGAGATTGGAGGACTGCTACATGAAAACTGGATTGAAAAGAAGAAGCTCTCAAACAAGATCTCCATGGATGAAATCGATGCACTCTACGAAAGGGCAATGGAAAAAGGTGCCACGGGTGGAAAGCTCATAGGTTCTGGAGGCGGCGGCTTTCTCATGTTTTTTGCAGATCCAAAATACCACAGGTCCATTTCAGAAAGCCTAGGGCTTCCTGTGACACCATTCAGGATCGTAAACAGGGGATCGGGGATTATATTCGTAGGGGATTAGGAAAAAACCACACCTAGAAGATCAGACAGAATCCTCAACGATCTTGGAGATGATGTGACCAATGGCAATGGTTGATTCCTGTATGTAGGATGTCCTGTTGCTTGGAATCATTATGAGCCTTTCTCCATGAATCAGTTCCTTCATCTTTCCCCCATCCCTTCCCGTGATTCCGAATGTTTCACACCCCTTTTTTACTGCCTCTTCTATACCTCTCAGCACATTTACTGAATTTCCGCTTGTGCTCAATGCGATGATAATATCCCCCTTTGTTACGAAAGCCTGAATCTGCCTTGAATATATTTGATCAAAACCATAATCGTTCCCGATGGCGGTGAGTGATGATGTGTTTCCATGAAGGACCAGGGCAGGCAGTGGCATCCTTTCCTTCTCAAATCTTCCAACGAATTCAGCAGCAATGTGCTGTGCGTCCGCAGCACTTCCTCCATTGCCAAATATTATGAGCTTATTTCCATTCTTGAAACATCTGAAGAGCTCATTTCCAAGATTCAATATCTTTCCAACATCCAGAGAGCTTCTAATTTGGGAACCTTCCACTAGATACTGATTTATCTGGGTTGCGTCCATGAATCAGAATGTACCGATCAAATAATATGTTTTCTTATAACAATGTGATGTAACATGGTTAAGAACATAATTATTTAAGAGGGACCTTACAATTGGTGATATATAATGAAGAAGGCACTTTTCATTGACAGGGATGGTACCATAAACAAAGACTGCCCATATTGCCATGATATCTCCCAGTTGGAAATATATCCTGATGCATTGGAGATCATGAAACAGTATCAGGACAACGGTTATGTTCTTGTTATTATCACAAACCAGTCAGGTATAGGTAGAGGATATTTTACTATTGAACAATTTTATCAATTCCACAGGGAACTTCTTAAAAGGATTGAAGAGGCAGGTATAAAGATTGAAAAAACTTTCTTCTGCCCTCACAGACCTGAGGAGAACTGCAATTGCAGGAAGCCAAAGCTTGGAATGATCTTTGAGGCGGAAAAAGAAATACATATTGACATTAAGGAGTCCGTTATTATAGGGGACAGGGACGATATGGAAGGAGAGATGGGAAGAAGGTTAGGAATAGAATATAGAATATTGAAAAGGTAAAAAAAGATCTGGATCTAAAATTGCAAAAGGCTAAAAAAGAGGTTGAAGAAGCGGCTTTGGGACAATACTATTCAAGGGAACTTCTTAGAATATTTCATCTTCCGGGCGTAGTTCTACCGTGGCAATGTAATACATGGCCTTGAATCCGTCCAGATAGGATTTTATCATTGCTGTGTCCTCCATCCTCAGCAGTATCACCCCCTT
>JAKBGP010000205.1 GCA_021833045.1 Thermoplasmata archaeon | reverse complement strand
GTCACAGAACAATTTTTAATCTCATGGGGCCACTGACTAATCCCCTGAATCCTGGAAGAATAGTAATAGGCTGCACGGAACCACAGATAATTGATATTTTTTCAAACGTCATCAAAATGCAAAACAGGAAGGGCATAATAGTAATGGGTAACGACGGAATGGATGAAATTTCATTCAAGGGAAAGTCAACTCTATCATTTGTTGATAATAACATAAAGAGGAAGGAGATAGAAGCCAGTGAAATAACAGAGGGAAGAATAGATGAAGACGAGGTCACAGGTGAGAACAAAAATGAGATTTTTGTGAAAACACTTGCTGGTCTGAACGGCAAAAACGAGTCAGCAGCAAAATTCATAGCTCTCAATGCAGCCCCGTGTCTAATACTGAACGGCATCTCAAGGGACATGAATGAAGGATATAAAATGGCATACAGGAGCATAAAGAATGGTTATGCCATAGAAAAGCTCAATGAGATAACAGGTGGGAAGGTAAAGGAGGCGATATCATCTGTTTTTTAAAATATGTGGTGTTACAAACATTGAAGACGCAAAAATTGCCAGTGACTCGGGAGCTGCCATAATAGGAGTTGTTCTTTCGGATCTATCACCCAGAAAAGGATCAATGGAACTGGTGAAGGAACTAAAGGAATATGGAATGAACGTTGCCTCAGTTTATACAGATCTGGAAACATCATTGAAATATGACTCGGGAGAAGATTATGCTCAACTGCACTTTCCAAACTCCGCTCAGGATATGGAAAAAGTAAGAGAGGATGGAAGAAAGATAATCTCAGTTATTGATGTCGATCGAGAGGTAATAGAATCAGACACAATGAGGGAAAGATCACATAATGCAGATCTTGTACTTCTTGAAAGCAGGAGTGGCATAGTAGATAAGATGAGTGATATAGAACCCTTCTTAAATAAGAAGGTCGGTGTTGCTGGAAAAATAAATATAGAAAATTTAAGAAAAATTATGGATTACCATCCAGGATTTATAGACGCAAGCAGTGGGCTCGAAGCATATCCTGGCAAAAAAGATGCTTCTAAGATCAGGAACTTTTTCAGGGAGGCCGGATATGGAAAGTGAAATCTTAGAAATAGTGGAGGATCTTAAAAAGAATAACAGAAACTTCGCGTATTTCTGTAAGTTCACTGATGATCAGAGAATAACAGGAGAGGAAACCCTGATCACCGGTACAGATGTGATTGAAGCCAGTGACACATCAATCTTTAGTAAAATACAAAAAGAAACACCCGTCATTCTTTCGTTCTCACTTGTAAACAGTATATTTAAATCGAAGGCAAAGGAAGGTCTGTTCCCGCCAGTATTAACGCTGAACCCTGAGGGAACGTTAAAGGGCAGGTACACAAGGTCTGCAACAGCAGTCCACTCACCTATGCAGGAAAATGTGAAGGATCATGAAATGGAAGAAAAAATAATAGCAGCAAGAGAAAGGATAAGAAATGGCGAAGCACTTCAGGTTGTCGTATCAAGGGATTTCGGGCCATTTTCACTTGATCCTTTGGATATGGTTAGAACATTCCTGAGAACTGATAGATCATTATATGTATATTATTTCAAATTCAATGAATATGAAATATTTGGAAGTTCTCCGGAAAATCTTATAACCAGAGATAGGACAGATCTCATGATAGAACCTATTGCCGGTACCCGAAGGATTTCCATCGATGAATCAGAAAATGAGGAGATTGCAAAGGATCTACTATCAGACCAAAAAGAACTTCTGGAACACAGAATGCTTGTGGACCTTGCCAGAAATGATCTTGGGAAAATTTCAGATTACGGTACAGTTCACGTGGAAAGATCAATGGAAATCAGGCAATTTTCATCAGTAATGCATATAGTTAGCCAGGTTAGATCTAAGCTGAGAAGTGGTATTGAAAATAGCGAAATAATAAATGCAGTTTTTCCAGCAGGCACAGTTAGTGGAGCGCCAAAGGACAGGGCCATAAGGATCATCAATGATCTTGAAACATCACCAAGGGGTCCATATGCAGGTTGTGTAGGCTTGATTGAGCCAGAAAAAATGGACATGGCATTGACAATACGAACAATATATGGGAATGGAAATGGATATTTCGTCAGATCAGGGGCAGGAATAGTAAAGGATTCCGATCCGGAAAGAGAAGTAGATGAGATAAGAATGAAATCATATTCAGCAGTTGGGGGTAAGTTAAATGAAGATATTGTTAATTGATAACTACGATTCATTTGTGTATAATATAGAACAGCTTTTAGGGGAACTTGGTACCAGTGTGAAGGTGGTGAAGAATGATGAACTTCGTAAAATAAGAGCAGATGAATATGATCGTATTGTTATTTCTCCAGGACCAGGAAGTCCTTCGATTCACGAAGATAGAGGAGATCTTGACACATTCCTCACAGGGTTAAAGAATTCAAAGGTTCTTGGTATTTGCTTTGGGCATCAGGTTATAGCATATAATAAAGGTTCAGTCATTGAAAGAATGAATCGCCAATTTCACGGAGAGGTTGACACAATGATTCACGGTGATTCCCCTCTATACAGTGGCATACCTGAGAAATTCAGGGCAATCAGGTATCATTCACTCACAGTGCGTCAATCTCCAGAAATAATACCTGACTGCATCTCTCAATCGGATGGTAGTATCATGGGATTTCATACTCCAGATATGAAAAGATTTGGGGTACAGTTCCATCCTGAAAGTTTCTATTCTGAGTATGGAAGGAAACTATTTGAGAATTTCTTGAGGGATTGAATTGAATGTAGTTGAACAGATTTATAGAAAAAACGAAAAGCGTAATCACGTAAGTGAGGATATGAGATCAAGGAAGCCGATCTCGATGAAGAATGTGCTTGGGGCAAAGGGAAAAAAACTGATAATCGAATATAAGAGAGAATCACCTTCAGGTTTTTACGACCCGTCATTCTCCAGTCCTGAAAAATTCGGGGATTACGTTAAGGATTACGCCGATGCGTTCAGCGTTCTTACCGAGCCTGATCATTTCGCAGGCAACTTTACTGATGGGTTAAGCCTTCAGAAATTCGAAAAGCCTATTCTGATGAAGGATTTCATAGATAGAGAAGAAATGATAGAAACCTCATACAATTGTGGTTTCGATGCCATATTACTAATTGCCGACTTTCTTCCTGCTTCAAGGATGGAGGAACTGGCAGGATATGCGGAAAGCATGCACATGGATGTACTTGCTGAATTCCATGACAGAGAGATTTTTGATAGGATACCTCAGGGGAAAAATGTAATATGTGGTTATAACAGAAGAAATCTTAGAACACTGAAGATGGAAGGAAACGAAGATCAGGTAGTTGAACTAATGGCAGGGCACGAAGTGAAGGTTCTTGAAAGCGGACTTGATAGGAGTAACTATAGGAGATTGCTCAAAATGCCATTCGATGGATATCTTATAGGTTCATCAGTTTTAAAAGAACCAAAATTTGTTATAGAAATTAAAAAAGAAGGAAGTGATTACGATGATGAAAGAAATGAATAATGTTAGAGAACTCTTTCCAAAGGGAAGCCTGAGATTTATTGCAGGTCCATGTGCCGTGGAAAGTAGAGACCAGATGATGGAAACGGCTAAATTCCTGTCCACACTTGGTGTTAAGATACTGCGAGGAGGGGCGTTCAAGCCCAGAACTTCTCCAGATTCATTCCAGGGACTTGCTGAAACAGGATTGAAACTCATGAGGGATGCAGCAGATAAATACAATATGCTTGTGGTCACTGAGGTAATGGGAAACGATGAACTGGAACTTGTCAGTGATTATGCAGATATACTGCAGATAGGGAGCAGAAACTGCCAGAATTTTTCTCTTTTGAAGGATGTGGCAAAACAGTCAAAACCAGTGCTTCTGAAAAGAGGATTTGGAAACACAGTTGAAGAATTTTATCAGGCATCAAGATATCTAAGTGCTGGTGGAAATGAAGATATAATTCTCGTTGAGAGGGGAATCAGGACATTCGAGAATTCTACAAGATTCACCCTGGATATTTCAGCCATTCCAGTACTCAGGAAAAAGGTGAAATTCCCCATAGTGGTTGATCCAAGCCATCCAGCAGGAAGAAGAGAATACGTTGAGCCACTTGCCCTGGCAGCTGTAGCAGCCGGAGCAGATGGACTGATGGTTGAAACTCATCCAAGACCTGAAGAGGCAATGAGTGATAAGGAGCAGCAACTCAACTTCAGGGAATTTTCCACACTGTATGAAAAGGCAATGAAAATTAAGGCTCTGAATCTATGAACTTCTTCATTAGAACGTATGACAGAGCATTGGCAAATTTTTTTCATACTATAAATATCATTACTTCAAAAATACAGTTAACTACTGATACGTACCAGCGAATTATGGAAAAATTATTATGGGTTTTTTCTCGTTAGGTAATCTCTCACTGTTTTTTTCATGGCTCTTCTCAAGGTTTCTGATAGGGAT
>JAKBGP010000204.1 GCA_021833045.1 Thermoplasmata archaeon | reverse complement strand
AACGTTCACAAGACTCGCTTTCTCTAGCCTTGATCCGGGAAGGATTAATGAAACTTACAACCCGGAGTTCCTTTATGCAGAGGGTCAGTTTTTCCAGGGTTGGTCTTCCAGCCTGTTCATTCAATCTATAATGGAAGGTCTACTGGGGTTTGAAAGAGTACCAACAGATGATGATCCTTCTGAAATGATGAATCCACATTTACCTGAAAGCTGGGATGAGGTAAAATTGCTTAATTTTCCATTCAGGAATAAAGTCTTTAATATTACAGTGCGGAAGGGAAACAGGAAGGAGGCAAGTGACATCTCAAAATATATGCAAAAAAATGAATGGCAAATCAATTTAAGTAAGGAAAATGCGATCTGAAATGACATATATATTACCTCGGACTAAAAAACAGGATGGTAAACCATTCGTCCTGAGTGGAAGAAGTTCTTACTATATTGGTTACAATGATATGAAGCCTGCAGGTCTAGGGTATCACATTGAAAACGAGATGAATGGGCTATGGTTTCCTCCCATAAGGATCTTCAAGTGGATAACACTTGAAAGAAATGGAAGAAGTATGATCCCAGAATATGTAACAACAGATTATACATCTGTTAGTTTCGGCTTCAGAGAATTAAGCTTAAAATTAAGTACCACAGGAGACAATTATTTTTTAATAGAACTGACAAAGGAAATAGAAATCACTGAACCCGTTAGGATAATACTGGAAATAGGTGTTATACCAGTATGGTACAGTCAGTTAAATACAGATTTCAGCATATCCAAACTTTCAGGCTCTATTATTATTAGTGAAAAGAACTATAGGCAAAGCATAACAGTTAGTTCTGATGGGAATGGAGTGGTAACCTATAATAATAACCGGATTGTGATAGAGACTAAAGATTCCACAACAGTAAATATCAAAATAGAAGGAAATGAATCAACCAATATTTCACCAGCTAACATAAAAAAGGAGGCAGAGAACTATCGCCACCAGTTTGTGGAGTCACTAAGAAGTAAAACCACCATCTCAGGAAACACATCCATATCCGAGGCTTTTGATCTTGCTGTCATAAACCTTAGGTGGTTGTTCTTAAATATGAATAACACTGGTAGAGGAGTTGTAGCTGGATACCCTGAGTTTCCATGGTTATTCGGTATTGACACATATTACAGTTCAGGAGGATTACTGATAGCTGGTATGAATGATGAGTACGAAAATACTCTCAAGGTTCTTGAAAAATACGCCAGAAAAGAAGGTGGAAGAATACCACATGAAATAGTTTCAAATGGACGAGTTTTCAATATGGGAAATCGTGTGGAAACTGTTGTGTATCCAACCATGGTTTGGAACCTCTACGAATATAGTGGAAATATTGAACACTTAAAAGAAAGAGAAGATCTGATTCTTAGCTCCATAAGTCCGGCAATACTACATGATGTTAGGGGCAATGGAATAATGGAAGATCCAAAAGCGGGTAATGGAATTGATATTGACACAGTGTGCAATTATATAGAGTCAATGAACTCCATACTCAAAATAAACTCAGTTGTTCACAGTGATAAGATCGAGGTAAAAGAAATAGAAGAGGAGATCCGTGAAAAGACCAGGTTTATCAGGAAAGATATGTGGATGCCAGAGATAAATGGATTTGCAGATAGGTATAAAGACGGCTTACCACAGTTCAATGGTTTCTGGACATCTGTGCTTCCGTTTTCTTTTAATCTAGCCAGTAAGGAGAATTATGCCAATTTCGCAACTGAAAATAGTAAAGCATTTTCAAGATTAATGTCCTCAAATGGACTGAAGGTGGATCAAAATGGAAACGTTATGCCCAATGGGAATTCCATGCTTATAAAGGCAAGTCTAAATTATGGAGACGTGAATAATGCACTCAAGGTACTTCACATGAATATAGATGCCATTGGTCGATACAGTAACTATTGCTTTCCTGAAATTATAAACAATCCATCTGGTTGTTTCATTCAGGCATGGTCAGCTGCTCTCTTCATTGAAAATATTATTTATGACTTTCTTGGTATCTACCCCAATGGAAAAGAACTTGAAATAAACAGACGCTTTTCCATTCCAGAAGAGTTTGAAGGACTAAGAATTAATGGGATGAAGCATAGAAATAGGCTATACAATTTTGAGGTATGCGATCGAGCCGTATCTTACTCAAGGAATATTATTTAATATTCTCAATGGTGATCCTGTGGGCAATAACATCCTCAATCTTTGAATCAAATCCACCTATTGAAATCTCCTTGCCATCATTTCCCTTCATAGTGAAATTAACAACATCTTCATTTATATTTATATTAGAAACCAGGCCTTTGAGTATTACAGGCACTCCATTTTTTCTGTATTCTCCGTCGATAGTTACTTCTATTTTGTTTACACCCTTGTTTTTCAGAGATATAATGTCTGTAATTGCTATTCTCTGGTTATCATATTCAGCAGGTATCTCCGGCATGCGTTCATCTATTACCGATGAACTAAACCAGCCAGAAAAGAAGTTATGGATGAGAAACCAGGTCATATCATCATCCTTAAAGATGTAACCATACTGTTCACTCCTTGCTCCAAGAAGGATATTCCTTGGCATAAACGCAGAATAACTTTCATCTGAAATAACTGCAAAGAATTTACCGATGCGCGTATACCTTATATTAGAAAATATATTTTTCTTCATTATTTCATCAAAAAAGCCCTCTTCATAACCATCATCAAATAGTAGAAGAAATACCCTGACTCCCCGCCTCGATTTTTCCTCCAGATAATCAAGAAAATTTACAAGGTAAGACAGCGTTGTGTGAATGAAGATATATTGATTAGCTTTCTTTATAATATCCAGTGTATTGGAAAGAAATCCGTTAATGTTCCTTGAAATAAAAATTTCAGGCTCACCCTTATAACCTGCTGGTGCATTTTTCTTTACCCAGTCAAGGAATGTACCCCTCATCTGTTTCAAATTTTCCTCACGGTTCTCATAAATTATTTCAGGATTAATTGCCTCATACCTCTGTGGTCTTCCTACTATTACATTTACGAAACCCTTTCTTTCCAGTCCAGAAGTAATATCATAAAGCTGTGGCTGTCTAAGATCTAATGCCCGTAATATATCTCTGGATGTGGCCCCTCCATTCTTAAAGATAAATGAATACACATTCGCTTCAAGTTCAGTCATTCCCATGTCCTGCAGAATTTCAATCACTGTTTCATGAGAGGGCTTCGAGTTCTTCATTATATATGTATACATTCCGTTATTTTAACGATTTCCAATGCAAGCCATAACTCAAATAATCTATAATATAGAATTTAGTAGAGGATTATCCGTATAAATAGAGTATATGATGATATTATAGGATTTTTAAGCTCATTTTTAAGGTTATAATCTTTTAAAATATACAACATCTGTGGCAACATATTCAAAAAAGATTGATTTCGAAATATATATATATATATTCATTATTAACAGTATTATGGACAGAAAGACTTTAATGGCGTACTTGTCTGCCGGGATTATTTTAATGGTGAGCTTTGGCGGATTAATTTATTACAATCCTGCAGTTCATGATAATAAGATACAAACACATGAATTAGGGCATTATATTCGTGAATATTATTTGAAGGAGTTAGGTAACGTAAGTCATAAATCCACTTTTAGAACTGAATCTTCTAATGTAGCTGGGGTCAAAGCAATTAACAATACAATAAGGATGAATTATACATTTTATATGGGAAGTAATAATGTAACCGGTGAGCTTTTGAACGTTTATCTCAACGGTAAATTAATACACAGATCACTGCTAATTAACAGCACAAAATTAAATGGAAATATTACTATAATCCCACTATATTCTTTATCCGGAAACTATAATACAATAACCCTATTCAATAGTGCGAATAGCAAAAACAAAAAAGGCACAGGAGGAAGTTATGTTTATGTTAATTTAAAGGGTATATATTCATGGGGAACTAATGGAAACGCACTCGCATTTAAACAGGATATGACCGATTTGTTACTCTCAATAATGGCTGCCGGAATTCCGATTAGCGCGTTAGCCAGTGTGGGTATTTTAAGTGTCGTATTTGCAGTTGGAGCCTCCACCATTGGACTTTATGATGCGTGGGGAGGTGATAATGGCGTATTCTTCTTTTCTGAGAATTTCTTGTTTTTTGCGTTTGCATGGATAAATTCTCCATATAACCATGTACCAAGCTACTTAAGGGATGATGGTTCATATCCATTGACAGTATATAATGGTGAATTACCGTGAACGAAAAAGTTCCTTTAAAATATACAATAATATTTATTATTTTAACTCTCCCATTGGAGATTGAAAGCTTAATTTCCTTATTGACTCCATACGGTTATTTATTTTCATGGCCCTTAATATCCTATGCCATTGTAGCTTCGACATTTTTCGGCGCTGGATTTTACCTGTTTGCAATGTATAAAACAGATAAAGACATGAAAAATAATTTATAAAGTAAAATTTGCTATCAGTCTA